>NZ_AZSN01000005.1:0-67730 GCF_000576225.1 Methylibium sp. T29-B
AAAGGATGGCTGGGAGGGATCGCCTCCCATGAAGCTGAACCTCTACACCATCGACCATGCACCCCGGGCACTCCCAATTTGGGAAACGATCCTCGAGGATCTTGGCCGGCCTCCGCCGCACCGTGTCGCACGGGTCCTGGGGGTCGGCTTGAGCACGGTCTACCGATGGAACAAGGCGCGGTCGGCGCCGCGCTCCGCCTGCTTGGCGCTGTACTGGCTGACCCGCTGGGGTCGCTCCGCGGTCCATTGCGCGGCCGTCAACGATGCCACGGCGGCTGTGGGCTACGTCAACGCGCTCCGGCGGGAAAACGGCGAGCTTCGCGCCCAGCTCGCCCACGTCCTGGCGCTCTCCGATTCTGGCGCTGCCAATGCGCCCCTCCTGGGAGACGGCCGTGGCTGACCTCCTTCATCGGATGCCGTGTTCGAAGGGGGGCCCCGCAGGGGGGAGCGCGAAAGCTCCCGGGGGCGGGCAAAGCCCGGTGTGGGGGTGCAACCCGCGTGCTGACGTGCTCTCGGCTAGTGACTGGTGTTGCAGCGCTGTGGAGGGTGACCCTGGTAAGCAATCCGAAGGCAGGCCGGGTAGCAGCTGGACGGACGGACGGGGGCGGGAGACGAGGTACGAGGCGACCGCCCCGGGACGGACGGACGGCGGCGCCCCGGCGACCGCAGGGAGGCGGGGCGGCCGAAGGCCGACCGGCCTAAATTTATTCCTAGGACACTTTAGAACAATGAGTAAACAAAGCCGGCGATCGGCACCCCCCTTCTTCATAGACAGAACGGTGGTGCTAAAGTGATACCACATCAAACGAAAGGGGGCCCTCGTGGCGTTCACTGCTCGTCTGCCCGAATCGGTCGAGGCCGATGCCAAAGCCTATGCGGAGTTCGTCGGGGTCAGCATGAATGCGCTCCTGGCGATCGCGCTGCGGGACTACCTCGATGCCCGTATGCCGGATGGCCCGGGTGTGCGCAGGGCGCCCAGGCCCCCTGCCTCGGTCGAAGCGCCCTCACCGGCCCAGAAACCGGCCTTCAAGGCCCCGGCGAGCCGTTCGGACCCCTGCCCCTGCGGTGCGGTCGATCTGAACGGCCACGCGCTGAAGTGGAAGCACTGCCACGGCAAACCCTGAGGGGGCGTCATGGCTGAGCCCGCGTTCCAAGTTCGGGACGCCTGGGAGCGGATGGCCGATGGCCCGTTCACGCCCTACGACCCCTGGGACCGGCTGGCCATGGAGGCGGTCAAAGGCCGCTGGCACCGGGTTCGCTGCTGGCTCTTTGGGTCCGTCGAGGGCGACATATGGCGTCTTCTCAACGGTGATCCGCTCTACACGGCTGCGCACATCGGCGTCGGCTGGGCCTGGGGCCTCGATATCTGGCGCGCAAAGTGGGATATGCGGCTCAGCTACACGCTGAGTATGTGGATAAGTGGTATCACGAAACCCTGGCGGGGTTATACATTGGCGCGGTTATTCAGGTCATCCCAAGGGTTGATCCAGCCCCTCTCTGGGCCCCCTCGACACCGCTGATGCGGCGTTCGAGAGCGCTCGCGAACGCTCAGATCAACCCGGCAGCGCGCGAGGATGTGGCGATGAACGGCTCAGGGTCTGCCTCGGGCTCGGCCTCGACGGCGCGATCGAAGGATGCTGCGTCGGCCTCGCCAGGCGTCAGCGTCTGCTTGTCCAGTGGGCGGCAGATGCGACGCTGCAGGCGGTTCAGGCGATCGGAGTGCTCCATCGCCTGGACCACCGCTTCCGGCTCCATCAACAAAGCGAACGGGTTCGACGTGATCTGGATCGGAAGCATGCTGTCCCTTTCGAAGGTGGCGTGGCGATGATCCCAATGTAGGCAGGCCGAGTGGCCTGCCGTAGTCGTCCCGGCGCCAAATGGCGTGTCGGAATTTGGATGACACGCTGTCGGGTCGAGACCTCGCCGTGGTCCTCAGCGCGCCGGCAAGGCCGCGAGCCGCAACGCGAGCCGTTCGCGTCCGGCCCTCTGCGCCAGGTCGGCCGCCGTGAGTTCGTTGCGTTCGCGCGCCTGAGGATTCGCGCCGGCAGCCAGCAAGGCGTCGATCAGGTCCTCACTGGCGTGCAACACGGCCATCATCAAGGGTGTGCGTCCGTTCGGCGCCCGGGCATCGACGACGGCACCCTGCTTCAGCAGCAGTTCCAGCACGGGCTGCGAGTTGCCTGCCGCGGCGTAGTGCAGCGGCGTCCAGCCCGGCGGGTCGACGACCGCGCCGCGCTCGATGAGCGCCGATGCGACCTCGGGTTGCCCCTTGAGAGCGGCCACCATCAGCGGCGTCTCGCCCGCGGTGTTGCGGGCGTTGGGGTCGGTGCCGGGCAGGCGCGCGAGTGTCAGCGCGGCACCGGCGGATTCGGCGAACAGTGCGCGGGAGATGGCGGGTTGGCCCTTGGGATCGGGCGAATTGGGGTCGAAGCCGAGCGCGACGAGCTTGCGGATCGCCGCACTGTCGTCGCTGACGACGGCCCGGAAAAAGTCGTCGTAAGAGCCGGCGTTGGCCGAAGAAAATGACAGAGCGACAAGCAGATACAGAAGCTTTTTCATGTCGTTTATCAGAAATTTTCAGGCTCCCGCAACTGCACGGCCGGGCCGAACAGGCGCTCGAAGTTGCGGCTCGTCGCCTCGGCTACGGCCTCGATGGAACAGCCCTTGATCTGCGCCAGTTGTGCGGCGACCAGCGGTACGTAGGAGGGGTTGTTGGTCTTGCCGCGGTGGGGTGCGGGTGCGAGGTAGGGGCTGTCGGTCTCGATCAGGCAGCGGTCAAGCGGCACTTCGCTCGCCACTTGGCGCAGTTCGGCGGCGTTCTTGAAGGTCAGGATGCCGGAGAACGAGATCATGAACCCGAGTTCCAGCGCCTGGCGCGCGACCGCGCGGGTCTCGGTGAAGCAGTGGAAGACACCGGTCACGCCTCCCTCAGGGCCGGCGCCCTCCTCGCGCAGGATCGCCAGCGTGTCGTCGCTGGCGCTGCGGGTGTGGATGATCAGCGGCAGGCGGCTCTCTCGCGCGGCCCGGATGTGGACGCGAAAGCGCTCGCGCTGCCAGGCCATGTCGGCCACGCTGCGCTCACCGAGGCGGTAGTAGTCGAGCCCGGTCTCGCCGATCGCGACGACGCGCGGCCGTGCCGCCAGCGCCAGCAGATCCGCGACGCTGGGCTCCCGCACGCCCTCGGTGTCGGGGTGCACGCCGGCGCTGCACCAGAAGTTGTCGTGCCCCATGGCAAGCGCATGGACGGTGTCGAACTCTTCGAGCGTGGTGCAGATGCACAGGGCGCGATCGACCCGCTCACGCGCCATCGCAGCGCGGATGGACGGCAAATCGGCCTGCAGTTCGGGGAAGCTCAGGTGGCAATGGGAGTCGACGAACATCGCGGGCAGATTCGTCAGAAGGAATTCAGCGGAATGATCGGCGTGGCGCGGGCGGGCCGCCCTCTTCGACTCGGCCGATCCGGCCGCCGGCTAGATGGTCTGCGTCGGCTTGGCCGAGGAGATCGAGGTGCCGAGGATTTCCTCGATCTTGACCTTCAGCAGGCGGGTCTTCTCGTCGGTCGGAAAGCGGACACCGACGCCTTGCGTGCGGCCCCCCGATGCGTTGGCCGGCGTGACCCAGCCGATCTTTCCGGCCACCGGATAGCGCTGCGGGTCGTCGGGCAGCGAGAGCAGCAGGTAGATGTCCTCGCCGAGCCGGTATTCGCGCGTGGTGGGCACGAACAGGCCGCCTTCGGCGAACAGCGGGATGTAGGCGGCGTACAGCGCGCCCTTCTCGCGGAACACGAGCTGGATCACGCTCGGGCGTGCGCTGTTGGCAGCAGCGCTGGCGGGGCCCCGGGCGTTCGGTTCGTTCATCACTTCAGTGTAGCCAATGACGGGCCGCGCGAGTGTTGCGCATCGCCTTCTTTGCCGGGCCGCAACGCCGCGCGCACCCGCAAGACCAGGGCTTCCACGCCGAGGCCTGCGTTCCATGGATGCTCGGCGTGTCGAGCCGCACGGCGCAGGTCTGCGGAGCAATCGGTCAGTCGCGCCACGTCGCCGCCGGCCGGCAGGCCGTCGGCCGGGAAGTAGCGGGGCAATGCCCCGACCGCGATCGCCAGTGCATCGTGGCAGAGCTTCTGCA
Source organism: Methylibium sp. T29-B (assembly GCF_000576225.1). Lineage (NCBI taxonomy): Bacteria > Pseudomonadati > Pseudomonadota > Betaproteobacteria > Burkholderiales > Sphaerotilaceae > Methylibium > Methylibium sp. T29-B. The sequence continues at coordinate 4,126 of NZ_AZSN01000005.1, forward strand.
AGGCATCGATCGCAATCGGCAGCGGCCAGGTCGCCAAGGTGGCGGCCTGGCCTGCCAGCACCTCGCGCGGCAAGCGCAGCCAGGCCGGTGCATCCACCCCCAACGCGAGCCGCTCGTGCGCTTCCAGCGGCTGGCCGCCAGCCGCCGCCAGCAACACCTCGGGTTGCGCGACCTGCCGTGCGGCCAGCCAGCCGGCCGCGACATCGGGCGCTGGCAACGGCACGCGCAGGGATTGGCAGCGGCTGCGCACCGTCGGCAGCAGACGCTGCGGCGCGGCGCTGGCCAGCACGAAATGCGCCCTTCCCGGCGGCTCTTCCAGCGTCTTCAGCAAGGTGTTGGCGCTCGCGGGATTCATGCGTTCGGCCGGGTAGATCACCGTCACCTTGGCGCCGCCACGCGACGAGGTCTGCTGGGCAAAGGCCACGGCCGCGCGGACCGCCTCGACCTTGATCTCGCGGCTGGGCTTGGCCTTGCTCTTGCCGCCCTCGCCGTCGGCGGCCTCGTCGCTCCCCGACCATCCCAGCGCCTCCTGGAGTGCCTCGGGGACCAGGACCATCAGGTCGGGATGGGTGCGAGCCGCGATCAGCCGGCAGGCCGCACACCCCCGACAGGCGCGGCCACCGGGGCGCGCCGCCGGGTCATCGCCTTCGCACAGCCAGGCCGCCGCCACCGTGAGTGCCAGCTCGAACTGCCCTACCCCTTGCATGCCGTGCAGCAGCAAGGCATGACCGCGCGTGCCGTGCAGCGCCTGCGCGAGCGGGGCCTCGAGCCAGGGCAGCAGCCCGTCGTCGGAACTGGCGCTCACCAGCCCCGCTCCGCCAGCATGGCTGCGATCTGCACCGCCACCTGGTCGCGCGATTGCGAGGCGTCGATGCGCACGAAGCGCTCCGGCTGGGCCTCGAAACGTGCCCGATAGCCGTCGCGTACGCGATGGAAGAAGGCCTCGTCCTGCCGCTCGAAGCGGTCCGGCGTGCGAGCCGCCACCAAGCGCTGCGCCGCGACAGCCGGATCCAGGTCGAACCACAGCGTCAGGTCGGGTTGGCGCAGCCCGCCAGGGCCGCGCTGTACCCAGCTCTCCAGCGTGGTCAGCACCGCAAGGTCGAAGCCGCGGCCAGCCCCCTGGTAGGCGAAGGTCGCATCGGTGAAGCGGTCGCACAGCACCACGGCGCCGCGCTCGAGTGCAGGCGCGATGCACTGCTGCAGATGGTTGCGCCGCGCCGCGAAGATCAGCAGCGCCTCGGTCAGCGCATCCATGCCCTGGTGCAGCACCAGATCCCTCAGGGTCTCGGCGAGGGGTGTGCCGCCCGGCTCGCGGGTGCGCACGACCTCCAGGCCGCGGCGCTGCCAGCGCTCGGCCACGGCATCGAGGTGGCTCGACTTGCCAGCGCCGTCGATGCCCTCGAAGCTGATGAAGCGCCCGGACGGCGGCGCGAGGGGAGCGGCGCTCATGGCGCAGCGCCGCGGCCGCCGCCGCGCTGGTATCGGTTCACGGCCCGATTATGGTCGGCGAGGTTTTCGCTGAACTGGCTGCTGCCGTCGCCCCGGGCGACGAAGTACAGCGCCCGGCTCGTCTCCGGCCGCACCGCCGCGATCAACGAGGCCTTGCCCGGCATCGAGATCGGTGTTGGGGTCAGGCCCGTGCGCAGGTAGGTGTTGTAGGGCGTGTCGGCCTGCAGGTCGCGCCGCCGCAGGTTGCCGTCGAAGGCCTCGCCGAGCCCGTAGATCACCGTGGGGTCGGTCTGCAGCGGCATGCCGATGCGCAGCCGGTTCACGAACACGCTGGCGACCTTGCCGCGATCTGCCGTCTGGCCCGTCTCCTTCTCGATGATCGACGCCAGCGTCAGGGCCTCTTCGGGGCTCTTCAGCGGCGTGTCGGGCATCCGCTCGAGCCAGGCCGCCTCGAGGCGGCGCTGCATCGCGCGGTGGGCACGCTGCAGCACGGCGAGGTCGCTCGCCCCCTTGCTGTAGGCGTAGGTGTCGGGGAAGAACCAGCCTCCGGCGATCGGCCCGGTGAGCCCAGCGCTGCCATCACTTCGGCATCGTTCATCGAGGCGGTGTCCGGCTTCAGCGCCTCGGCCTTCGCGAGCTCCGCGCGGAACTGCCGGAAGGTCCAGCCTTCGATCAGCCGCACGGTGGCCTGGGCCTCGTCGCCGCGCACCATCTTGTTCAGCAGCGCGAGCGGCGTGGTGCCCGGGCCGATCTCGTAGCTGCCCGCGCGGATCTTGCGCGCTTGGCCGGACCAGCGGAACCACTCGTAGAGCAGCAGCGGCGGCGCGCGGACCCCTGCGTCGACCCACCCCTGGGCGATCTCGCGTGGCGACGTGCCCGGCTCCACCGACAGCTCGACGCTGGGCGAGGCCAGCGCCAGGGGCTGCGTCAGCCACCAGGCCGCCAGACCGCCGCCAGCGAACGCCAGCACCAACAGCAGGAACAGCCCTCGCTTCAGTGCGCGCTTCATCGTCGGGAGAGAACTTTCATGTCGACGCTGATGATAATCAGGCCATGTCGACCCCTCTCCCCTCCAGCACCTCCGTGGCCGACGGCGCCGTGCGCCTGCTGCACAGCGGAGTGATCCGCGCAGCCGGTGCCGACGCCGCGAGCTTCCTGCACGGCCAGCTCACCAACGACATGACTGGACTGGGCCTGGGCGAGGCCCGGCTCGCCGCCTACTGCTCGCCGAAGGGCCGCATGCTTGCGAGCTTCGTGGCCTTCAAGCGCAGCCACGACGAGATCTGGCTGGCCTGCCGCAGCGATGTGCTGCCCGCGACCCTCAAGCGCCTGCGCATGTTCGTGCTGCGTGCCAAGGCGCAACTGAGCGAAGGGGGCGACGACGCCGTGCTGGTGGGGTTGGCCGGCCGCAGCGCCGCGGCCTGGCTGGCGCAGGTGCTGCCAGCGGCGGTGAACGGCGCGGTCTGGTCGCGGCATGCGCTGGACGACGCGCTGCTGGTCCGGCTGCCCGACGGCGCTGGCCAGGCGCGCTGGCTGTGGGCCGGCCCCGCGGCGCAAACCGACGCGATGCTGAATGCCCTGCCGGCCCTCGCACTGGAGCGCTGGGACTGGCTCGAGGTGCACAGCGGTGTCGCGCCCATCGTGGCGAACACCGTCGAGGCCTTCGTGCCGCAGATGCTGAACTACGAGCTGGTGGGTGGCGTGAACTTCCAGAAGGGCTGCTACCCCGGGCAGGAGATCGTCGCGCGCAGCCAGTACCGCGGCACGATCAAGCGCCGCGCCGCGCTCGTGCACGGCGACGCCGCCGCCCTGCCCGGCCAGGAAGTGTTCTGGAGCGGTGATGACGCCCAACCCAGTGGACTGATCGCGCTGGCGGCGCCGGCACCCGGCGGCGGGTGGGATGCGCTGGTCGAGCTGAAGCTCTCGGCGCTCGACGACGGCAGCCTGCACCTCGGCAGCAGCGGCGGCGCCAGGTTGCAGCCGCTGGCGCTGCCCTACGCGGTGCCGCGCGAGAACGCGGCCTGAAGCAGCGATGCAGCTGTCTCACCGATGGGGCGGCACGCGCTGTTCATTTATTACCGCGTTCGCGACGTGCACGCCGACGAGTTGATGGCGGCTGCGACGGCAATGCAGATCACCCTTCAGGCGGCCCATCCGGCGCTCGATGTGCGTCTGCTGCGCCGGCCTGAAGCGCAGGAGGGTCTGCACACCTGGATGGAGACCTACGGCCTGCCGCCCGACGCTGATCCGGCCGCGCTGGCGGCCGATGTCGAGCGGGCCGCTCGGGGGCTTGCGCCCTGGCTGGTCGGCGCTCGCCACGTCGAGCATTTCGTCGCATGTGCCTCGTAGCACTGGCGCTCGACCAGGACCGGCGTTTCCCGCTGGTGCTGGCGTCCAACCGCGACGAGTTCTTCGATCGTCCGACCGCGCGATTGGCCTGGTGGACGCCCCAGGGTGGCGGTCCCGACATCCTGGGCGGTCGTGATCTGCAGGCCGGCGGCACGTGGCTGGGCCTGACCGCTGCCGGTCGCCTGGCGCTGGTCACGAACGTCCGGGCGCCGGGCAGGCAGGATGCCCAGGCGCCCTCGCGCGGCGGCCTGGTGCCGCACTGGTTGCATGGCGAGCAGCCGCTCGACCGCTTCTGGACCAGGTGGCCGTGTCGGGCTACAACGGCTTCAACCTCGTCGCGGCCGATTTCGCGCGCGGCGAATGCTTCTGGGCCAGCAGTGCGACGGCGCTGCCGCGCCGCATCGAGCGTGGCCTCTACGGGCTGTCGAACGCGGCGCTCGACACACCGTGGCCCAAGGTCGAACACCTGAAGGCACGCGTGAAGGGCGCCCTCGCCGAAACGGCTGCGGAAGAGCCGGTCGATGCGCTCGCCAGTCGATTGTTCGAAGCGCTGGTCGACCGCAGCGTGGCCGCCGATGCCGAGCTGCCTTCGACCGGCATTCCGCGTGAGCTGGAGGTGCAACTCTCCGCCGCCTTCATCCGCACGGTGGATGGGCGCTACGGCACGCGCTGCTCCACGCTGGTGATCACCGAGCGAGTGAAGCGCCAGCTCGTCACGCACGTGTTCGAGCGCAGCTATGCCGTCGGCGCGGGCGTCGCCCTGTTGCGGCGCTCGCGTTTGCTGGACTGGCCGCCGCGCTACAGCGGGGTGGGACAGGTGCCGCACGCCGCGGCCGAATCGGTGTCGGAAAGCACCGTGGAGGAGCCCAGCGCGCTGCCGGCAAAGGACAGCACGCCGCCGCGGCGCATCCGTGCGCGCGGGGTCCTCAAGCCGGCTCGCTGAGCCGCAGCGGCATCAGGCGCTGCGCGCCATCAGCGCAAGCATCAGTTCGATGCGGGCCTGGGCTGGTGTCCGGGCTTCGCTGATCGGCAAGGCGTCGTGGCCGGTCGGCAGCACGGCGCCGTCGGCGACGCGCGTGCAGCGCTGCACCACGATCCCCGCCGCCTGGGCGCTCCGCAACGCCGCTTCCAACGCGTGGTGCAGGCTGCCGTTGCCGGTGCCGGCCACGACGACACCATCGACTCCGTGCGCCCGCAAGGCGTCGACCACCGCGCCCGATGCACCGGCGTGGCTGACGACGATCTCGACCCGCGGCTCGGGCCGCTCGAGGACCTCGACGCCGAGCGGCAGGCCCGTCGGCCAGTCGCGCAGGCGACGCACGCCGCCTCCTTCGATCAGGGCGATGGCCCCGTCATCGCCAGCGCCGAATGCGTCGAGCCGATGCGTATGGCGCTTGCGCACATCGAAGGCACCGAACACCGAGCCGGCGAACACCGCGCAGACGCCTGCCGCGCCCGGCTCACGCGCCAACGCAACCGCATCGAGCAGGTTCTGCGGGCCGTCGGCCTGCACGGCGGTGGCGGGCCGCATGGCACCGGTCAGGACCACCGGCTTGCACGGCGCCAGCACGCGCTGCAGCAGGTAGGCGGTTTCCTCCAGCGTGTCGGTGCCGTGGGTGACCACCAGACCACTCACCTCCGGGCGGGCGAGATGGTGCGCGACGCGGCGGGCCAGCGCGCGCCACACCTCCATGCCTATGTCCTTGCTGTCGATCTGGGCCACCTGCTCCGCTTCGATCGGCTGGCCGGTCAAGGCCGGCACCGCTGCCAGCAACTGCGCGATGCCCAGTTTCGCTGCGGTGTAGCCGAGGCTGTCGGTGGCCGTGGCCGCGGTACCCGCGATGGTGCCGCCGGTGGCCAGAATCACGACGCGCGCCACGGGCTGGGGTTCAGGGCTTTGCATTTTCTGGGAAGCTGGATAAAAATACAGTCACTGGATAAAAATTCAGTGCGCCGGTCTGGTGACAGCCCGGCTCCCGACACCGCAGGAGCACCCGCATGGACGACGCCCCCAAGCTCACCGCCAGGCAGCAGCAGATCCTTGATCTGGTGCAGACCTCGATCGAGCGCACCGGATCACCGCCCACGCGCGCCGAAATCGCCGCCGAACTCGGCTTCCGTTCTGCCAACGCGGCGGAGGAGCACCTGCAGGCCCTGGCACGCAAGGGCGTGATCGAACTGGTGGGCGGCACCTCGCGGGGCATCCGTCTGAAGTCTGACACATTGCGTTCGCTGAACCAGTTGCGCAACAAGCAGTTCTCGCTGCCGCTGCCCAGCCTGTCGCAGCTGATGCTGCCGCTGGTCGGGCGTGTGGCTGCGGGCAGCCCCATCCTGGCGCAGGAACACATCGACCAGAGCTATGCGATCGAGGCCAGCATGTTCCCTCGACGGCCCGACTACCTGCTCAAGGTGCGGGGCATGAGCATGCGCGACGCCGGCATCCTCGATGGCGACCTGCTCGCAGTGCAGAAGGCCCGGGAAGCCAAGAACGGGCAGATCGTCGTCGCCCGCCTGGGCGACGAGGTCACGGTCAAGCGCTTCCGGCGCGTGCGCGGCACGATCGAACTGCTGCCCGAGAACCCGGATTTCGAGCCCATTGTCGTCACGCCGGAGAGCGGTGAGTTCGAGATCGAGGGCTTGGCCGTCGGGCTCATCCGCAACACCCTGCTCATGTGAGATCGGCTGGCGCCTGAATTCATGGCCCCCGCGGGTGGTGGGCATGCGCGCCAAACGGCGTGTTATCCCGCGGACCAGGCCCATCGACATCAATCCTGCTGAACTTCCGATTGGAGATTCACCATGGTCACGGTCTTTTGGAACCCCTTGCGGCGCTGGTGGCAGACCGCCTTCCAGGCCTCCGCGCCTGCTACGGTACCGGCGCTCGTGTTCAGGTCACCGGCATTCCGCACCCGCCCCCGTCTCAGCCGCCACACCGCGACCCCGGCCGGTCACGCCCTTCAGGGCCGCGCTGCCCCGCGTCGCCGGCATCGAGAACGCGCGGCGCGCCGCGAGGCGCTTCTGGATGACCATGGACCCCGAGGACCAGCGGCGTGCCGCGATCGGCGGGTCGTTCGCGGAGGTGTGTGCAGCGCTCGAGAGCCTGGCAGCGATCGAAGACCGGCGGGCCTGAGTTTCCAGGCGCCGCCGGACACGAGCCGGGCCTTGCGCCCGGCTCTTTACCGTCAGCCCATGTGCAGGCCGCCGTTCACCGAGAAGTCGGCACCGGTGGCGAAGCCGGACTCCTCGGAGGCCACCCACGACACCATCGAGGCGATGTCCTCGGGCGTGCCGAGCCGCTTGACGGGGATGGTCGCCACGATCTTGTCGAGCACGTCCTGGCGGATCGCACGGACCATCTCGGTACCGATGTAACCCGGGCTCACGGTATTGACCGTCACGCCCTTGCTGGCCACTTCCTGGGCCAGCGCCATCGTGAAGCCGTGCATGCCGGCCTTGGCCGCCGAGTAGTTCGTCTGGCCGAACTGGCCCTTCTCGCCGTTGACCGAGCTGATGTTGATGATGCGACCCCAGCCGGCGTCGGTCATTTCGTCGATCACCTGCTTGGTCACGTTGAACAGGCTGTCGAGGTTGGTGCTGATCACCGCGCTCCAGTCGTCACGGGTCATCTTGCGGAACATGCCGTCACGCGTGATGCCGGCGTTGTTCACCAGCACACTGACCGGGCCGTGCTGTGCCTTGACCTCCTTGAAGGCCTCGACGGTCGACTCCCATTCGGCCACGTTGCCCACCGAAGCGTGGAAGCTGTAGCCGAGTGCGGCCTGCTCGTCGAGCCACTTCTTGAAGTTGCGGCTCGGGCCGCAACCGGCCACGACGGTGAAGCCGTCCTTGTGCAGACGCTGGCAGATCGCGGTACCGATGCCGCCCATGCCCCCCGTGACGTATGCGACCTTCTTGCTCATTGTTCTGCTCCTCTGTGGTTTGTCATGGCCGCTCTAGCGTCGCGTGCCGATATGCGTGGGTCAAGGGTATTCGCCCGATCCGGGCTCACCCTTAATGAATGCGCGGTTGCTCCTCAGCGCTCCACGGTCAATGCAACACCCATGCCGCCGCCGATGCACAGCGACGCAATGCCGCGCTTGCTGCCGCGGCGCTGCATCTCGTGCAGCAGCGTCACCAGCACGCGGCAACCCGACGCACCGATCGGGTGGCCGATGGCGATCGCCCCTCCGTTGACGTTGACCTTGCTGGTGTCCCAGCCCATCTCGTTGTTGACCGCGCAGGCCTGGGCAGCGAAGGCCTCGTTGATCTCCAGCAGATCCAGGTCGGCCGGCTTCCAGCCCGCCCGCTCCAAGGCACGCTTGCTGGCAGGCACCGGGCCCATGCCCATCAGCGACGGGTCGAGGCCGGCGCTCGCGTAGGAGGCGATGCGTGCAAGCGGCTTCAGGCCGAGCTGGTCGGCCTTCTTCGCGCTCATGACCAGCACCGCGGCCGCGCCGTCGTTCAGGCCCGAGGCGTTGCCGGCGGTCACGCCGCCCGCCTTGTCGAAGGCCGGGCGCAGGCCGGCCAGCACGTCGGCGTTGGTCTTGCGGTTGATGAACTCGTCGGCCGCGAACACGATCGGGTCGCCCTTCTTCTGGGCGATGCTGAACGGCACGATCTCGTCCTTGAACTTGCCGGCATCCTGGGCTGCGGCCGCCTTCTGTTGCGAACCCAACGCCAATGCGTCCTGCTGTTCGCGCGTGATGCCGTATTTCTTCGCCACGTTTTCGGCGGTGATGCCCATGTGGTACTGGTTGTACACATCCCACAGGCCGTCGACGATCATCGTGTCGATCAGCTTCCAGTCCCCCATGCGCTGGCCGTCGCGTGAACCCGGCAGCACGTGCGGCGCCAGGCTCATGTTCTCCTGGCCGCCGGCGATCACGATCTCGGCATCGCCGTCGCGGATGGCCTGGGCTGCCAGCATCACGGCCTTCAGACCGGAGCCGCAGACCTTGTTGATGGTCATGGCCGGCACGCCCTGCGGCAGGCCGGCCTTGATGACCGATTGGCGCGCCGGGTTCTGGCCACTGCCTGCAGTGAGCACCTGACCGAGGATCACCTCGCTGATCTGCTCGCCGGACAGGCCGCTGCGCGCCAGCAGGGCCTGGATCACTGCGGCGCCGAGTTCCGGCGCCGGGGTCTTGGCGAGCGTGCCGCCGAACTTGCCCACGGCGGTGCGGGCGGCGCTGACGATCACGATGTCGGTGGTCATGGCAATTCTCCTTGCTGAAGTGACCGGGATGGGCGATTCCGCGGTGGAATGAAAAGGGACAGTGTGGAAGGGGTCAGGCCTTGGCCTTGACGTAACGGCCGGGTGCCGGCTCGATGATCTTGTGGTTGCGGTCACCGGGCGCCTTCGGCGCCGGCACCAGCTTGCCGCCCAGCGGCTTGAGCCAGTCGGCCCAGGCGGGCCACCAGCTGCCGGGATGCTCGGTGGCGCCTTCGAACCAGGCATCCGCAGTCTTGGGCAGGCGGCTGTTGATCCAGTGGCTGCGCTTGTTCTTCGTCGGGGGGTTGATGACGCCGGCGATATGGCCGGAGGCGCCCAGCACGAACTGCTTCTTGCCCGGCAGCACCTCGACGGTCGCGTAGGCGCTCTGCCACGGCACGATGTGGTCCTCGCGCGAGGCGTAGATGAAGGTCGCAGGTTGACCTTGCGCAGGTCGAGCGGCTCGCCGCACACCGTCACCTTGCCGGGCTTGATGAGGTTGTTCTCGAGGTAGGTGTGGCGGAGGTACCAGCAGTACATCGGCCCCGGCAGGTTGGTGCTGTCGGAGTTCCAGTACAGCAGGTCGAAAGGCGGCGGCGTCTCGCCCTTCAGGTAGTTGCCGACCACGTAATTCCACACCAGGTCGTTGGGGCGGAGGAAGCTGAAGGTTGCCGCCAGTTCCTTGCCCTTGAGCAGACCGCCCTGGCCGAGCGCCATCTCGCGCATCGACACCATCTGCTCGTCAACGAACAGGTCGAGCACGCCGGTGTCGGAGAAATCGAGGAAGCTCGTCAGCATCGTGAGGCTCGCCGACGGGTGCTCCCCGCGGGCGGCCAGCACGGCCAGTGCAGTCGCCAACAGCGTGCCGCCGATGCAGAAGCCCAGCGTGTTGATCTGTTCCTGCTTCGAGATCGCCTGCACCTCGCGGATCGCGCGGATCACCGCGTGCTCGATGTAGTCGTCCCAGGTCTTGTCGCCGAGGCTCTCGTCGGCGTTCACCCAGCTCAGCATGAACACGCGATGCCCCTGGCTCACGGCATAGCGCACCAGCGAGTTCTCGGGCTGCAAGTCCATGATGTAGAACTTGTTGATGCACGGCGGCACGATCAGCAGCGGCCGCTCGTGCACCTTGGCCGTCAGCGGCTTGTACTCGATCAGCTGGAACAGCGCGTTCTCGAACACCACCGAACCTTCGGTTGTCGCCACGTTGCGGCCGACCTCGAACAGGCTCTCGTCGGTTTGCGACAGATGGCCCTGGCGCACGTCGTGCCACAGATGCTGCAGTCCCTGGGTGATGCTTTCGCCCTGGGTCTCGATCGCCTTGCGCTGCGCCTCGGGGTTGAGTGCCAGGTAATTGGCCGGCGACGAGGCGTCGATCCACTGCTGGACCGCGAAGCGGATGCGCTGCCGGGTCTTTTCGTCGGCCTGCACCTGGTCGGCGAGCTGCAGCAAGGTGCGGGCGTTGAGCATGTACATGCCCGCCGTGAAGGCCGCCGCCGGGTTGGACATCCAGTCCTTGGCCGCAAATCGCCGGTCGGCGGGCGGTGGAGCCCCATCGGCACCCTGCGTCGCCTGGTTCCAGAGTGCGGCCGCTTCGCTCAGGTAGGTCGATTGCAGCGCGGGCAATGCGTCGGCCGGAAGCTGCACGCCCGTCATGCCCTTGAGGGCCTCGGTCCAGCCCTGGGCCAGCTGCTGCGCGGATTGGGCGAAGTCCATCCCCGGGGCAACGCCACCCCAACCGGTTGCGCCTGTGTTCATGTGTCTCCTCGCCTGTCGGCCACTCGCCTACGATGGTCGGCTGCACACGAAGTTTCGCTGAACCCCTTGCCGTTGCTTGCAGCCCTGATTCATTATGCGACTCACCCTTGCGCAGAACTGAATCCAATGTACTTGGTTGCAATCGCCTGGCTGTACGTGGCACTGCTGATGGCGGCCGCCGAAGCCACCCACAGCCAGGGCAGCGTGCTCGGCGCGTTCTTCACCTTCTTGCTGTACGGCTTGGGCCCGGTGGCGCTGATGATCTACCTGCTTGGAACGCCGGCGCGTCGTGCCGCGCGGCGTCGCGCCGAGGCGTCGCAGGCCTCAACGCCGCTCGATCCAGATGGCAGCGGCCATGCGCCCGCTGTTGCCATGGCGCGGACGGTCGCGACGGAACGAAAAGAAACGTGAGGCTTCCTCGACAGTGCACCAGGTTCCGCCCTCGATGCGCTGGAGGCCAAGCGCCGCCAGTCGGTCGCGTGCCAGGCCTGCCAGATCGGCTAGCCACTTCCCCGCCGTGTGGGACTTGAAACGCCCGTGGGGCGTTGCCTGCGACACGCCGAAGCCGGCCAGCACGTCAGCCCCCACCTCGAACTGACGTGGCCCGATGCAGGGGCCGAGCCAGGCCTCCAGCTCGGCCGCGGGGCAGCCGGCCGCCTGGCACAGAGCGGACACGGTCGTCTCCAGCACCCCGGCCGACAGACCTCGCCAGCCGGCGTGAGCGGCAGCGACGCCGAGGCCTCCCGGCGCAGCGAACAGCACTGGCAGGCAGTCGGCGACCTGGATCACGCAGGCCACGCCAGGGTCGGTGGTCCAGCAGGCGTCGGCTTCGGGCACGGAGTCCGAGGGTTCGGTCAGCGGCAGACGCAGCGCACGCACGCCGTGAACCTGGCGCAGGAAGACCGGCGTGCCGCCCAGTGCGGCCGCGTAGCGACGCCGGTTCTCCGCCACGGCGAGCGGATCGTCGCCGACCGCACTGCGAGATTGAGCGACTCGAACACGCCCCTGCTCACGCCGCCGGCGCGCGTGCTCATCAGCGCACCGACCCTGGCCGTCGCAAAGCGAGGCCGGAGCGCCTCGGAGAGAGGGTTGGTCACGGCTCGAAATCCGGGCAGGCCGAAGGCTGCGCGCGCTGGAAGGCCGGCTCGGCCATGCAGGCCTCGAACACCCGCATCACCGTGGGTACGTGGTCCAACCGGCAATCGAAGCGCTGCGCATTGAAGATCTGCGGCACCAGCACGCAGTCCGCCAGCGTCGGTGACTCCCCGTGGCAGTAGCGTCCGGCGCCCGGCTCCTGCGCGAGTCGCTGCTCGACCACACCCAGGCCCTGCTCGACCCAGTGCCGATACCAGGTGTTCTTGGCCACCTCACCCACCTGCAGCTCCCGCACCAGGTAGCGCAGCACCCGGAGGTTGTTCAGCGGGTGGATCTCGCAGGCGATGTCGAGCGCCAGCGAGCGGATGCGCGCGCGATCGAGTGCCGTGCCCGGCAGCAGCGGCGGCTGCGGGTGCACTTCGTCGAGGTATTCGATGATCGCCAGCGACTGGCTGATCGACGCCTCACCGTCGATCAGCTGCGGGACGAGCCGGGCGCTCGACACCGCGCCATAGGCCGCGGCGAGGTGCTCGTTGCGCGCCAGGTGCACCGCGCGGTAATCGTGGGCCAGTCCCTTGAGCGCCAGCGCGATCCGCACACGGAACGCGGCCGAGGAGCGGAAGTAGCTGTACAGCTCCACGGCGCGTCCGCTCAGCCGGTGATGTGCACGCGCAGCGGCTCCAGGCCCTCGACGCGTGCCTCGAGCAGGTCACCGGGCACGACCGCTGCCACACCCTCCGGCGTCCCGGTGTAGATCAGGTCGCCCGGCGCTAGCTCCATGCGGCCGACAGGTGCTCGATGATCTCAGCCACGCTCCAGATCATGCGGTTGATGTGGCTGACCTGGCGTACCGTGCCGTTGACGTCGAGCACGATCGGCGCCGTGTGGATGCCGGGCACCTGCGCGGCGGGCGTCAGCGGCCCGATCGGCGCCGACGCCTCGAAACTCTTGCCGATCTCCCAGGGCCGGCCGGCCTTCTTCATGTCGTTCTGCAGGTCGCGCCGCGTCATGTCCAGCCCGACCGCGTAGCCCCACACATGGTCGAGGGCGGCTGCGGCCGGGATGTCACGCCCGCCCTTGCCAAGAGCCACCACGAGCTCGACTTCATGGTGCAGGTTCTTCGTCAGGCCCGGATAGGGCATCTCGCCGGTCGTGCCGGCGTCCACCGCCAGCACCGCGTCGGCCGGCTTCATGAAGAAGAACGGCGCCTCGCGGCCGGTGTGGCCCATCTCGATGGCGTGCTCGGCGTAGTTGCGGCCGACGCAGTAGATGCGGCGCACCGGGAAGCGCTCGCTGCGGCCTTGCACCGGAACGCTGGGCGTGGAAGGAAGTTCGATCACATGGTGAAGGATGGGCATGGTCGTTGGGCGAACTTCATCAAGGCGCCGAAGATGATGCCACGCGGACCCGGGCACAGGTCCGCCATGGGTTCGTCGCGAGGGCCCCGGTACACTCGCTCGCCATGTTCTCCGCACGCAGTTTCCGGCATTGCAAGACCTGCGGAGGTCCCGTCGGTTACCGCATTCCGGCCGACGACAGCCGTGAACGCGCGGTCTGCACGGTCTGCGAGGCGATCCACTACGAGAACCCGCTGAACGTGGTCGGCACGCTGCCGACCTGGGACGACCAGGTGCTGCTGTGCCGGCGGGCCATCGAACCGCGCCACGGCCTTTGGACGCTGCCGGCCGGCTTCATGGAACTCGGCGAGACGCTGGAGCAAGGCGCGCTGCGCGAGACCGACGAGGAGGCCGGCGCGCGCGTGCAGTTGCAGGGGCTGTTCTCGGTCCTGAACGTGGTGCGGGTCGGCCAGGTCCATTTCTTCTACCGCGCCGCGCTGCAGGATCTCGATTTCGCGCCCGGCGTCGAGTCGCTGGAGGTGGCGCTGTTCCGCGAAGCCGAGGTGCCGTGGGAGCACCTGGCCTTCCGCACGACGGCCGAGACGTTGCGCCGTTACTTCGCCGACCGGGCCGGGGGTCAATTCGGGCTGCACTGTGCCGATATCGCATGAGCACACGCCTGTCCCGATGACGCTACCGCCCTCTTCCACCGCCACGACCCGCCTGCGCGAAGACCTGATCCACCCCGACCCGCTGCTGGACTGTCTGCTGGAAGTCTGCCGCGTGCACGGCGTGGCCGCATCGCGCGCATCGCTGTCGGCGGGCCTGCCGCTGGTCGACGGCCGCCTGACGCTGGCCTTGGCCGAACGTGCTGCCGACCGGGCGGCGATGACCGCGCGTCTGCAGCGCATGGCGCTCGATGCGGTCGATACGGCCACGCTCCCCGCCATCGCCGTGCTGCACGACGAGCGCGCCTGCGTGCTCCTTGGCCGCGATGCCTCCGGCGCCTGGCAGGTGCTGATGCCGGAGACCGGCGCCGGTGCCGTGACGCTGGACGCCGACCAGCTGGCCGAGCGCTACAGCGGCGTGATGCTGTTCGTGCGGCCGCAGTTCCGCTTCGACGAACGTGCGCCCGAGGTGCGCGCCACCCGCGCCGGCCACTGGTTCTGGGGCGCCGTGCTGGCGCAGCGGAACGTGTACCGCGACGTGCTGTGGGCGGCACTGCTGATCAACCTGTTCGCGATCGCCTTCCCGCTGTTCTCGATGAACGTCTACGACCGCGTGGTGCCCAACCATGCGGAGGAGACGCTGTGGGCGCTGGCGATCGGGGTGCTGATCGTCATCAGCGCCGATCTGTTCATGCGCACGCTGCGCAGCCATTTCGTCGACGAGGCCAGCGCCCGCATCGACGTGCAGATCTCGGCCACGCTGATGGAGCGCGTGCTGGGGATGCAGCTCTCTCACAGGCCGGCGGCAGTCGGCTCGTTCGCGTCCAATCTGCGCGGCTTCGAGCAGGTGCGCGACTTCATCGCCTCGAGCACCGTCACGGCGCTGATCGACCTGCCGTTCGCCCTGCTGTTCATCGGCGTGATGTTCTGGCTGTCGCCCTGGCTCGCTGCGCCCGTGGTAGTCGCCTTCGTGCTGGTCGTGGTGGTCGGCTACATCCTGCAGCACCGGCTGCACGAGCTGTCGCAGGCCACCTGGCAGGCCGGCGCCCAGCGCAACGCGACGCTGATCGAGAGCCTGACCGCGATCGAGACCGTCAAGACCCAGGGTGCCGAAAGCGCTATCCAGGCCCGCTGGGAGCAGACCAATGCCTACCTGGCCGGCATCAACATGCGCATGCGCGGCCTGTCGTCCACCGCGCTGTCGGCCACGGCCTGGCTGACGCAGTTGGTGAGCGTGTCGCTGATCGTCATCGGCGTCTACCTGATCGGCGACCGCCAGCTGACGATGGGTGCGCTGATCGCCGCCACGATGCTCAGCGGCCGTGCGCTGGCGCCGGCCGGGCAGATCGTCGGCCTGCTGCTGCAGTACCAGGGGGCGGTGACGGCGCTCGAATCGCTGGAGAAGATCATGGCCCAGCCCGTCGAGCGGCCGGCCGGCAATGCCTTCATCCACCGGCGCGAACTGCGCGGCGAGATCGAGTTCCGGGACGTCCATTTCGCCTACCCGGGACGTTCCGACAGTGCGCTCGACGGCGTGAGTTTCAAGATCGCCGCCGGCGAACGGGTGGCGCTGATCGGCAAGGTCGGCTCCGGCAAGAGCACGATCGAGAAGCTGATGCTGGGCCTGTACGCCCCCACCGCGGGCGCCGTGCTGCTCGACGGCATCGACCTGCGCCAGCTCGACCCGGCCGACGTGCGACGCAACCTCGGCTACGTGTCGCAGGACGTGACGCTGTTCTTCGGCAACCTGCGCGAGAACATCGCCTTCGGTCTGCCCTACGCCGATGACGAGGCCATCGTCGCGGCGGCCGAGGTGGCCGGACTCAGCGAGTTCGTCAACCGCCATCCCCGCGGCTTCGACATGCCGGTGGGCGAACGCGGCGAATCGCTGTCGGGCGGCGAGCGCCAGAGCGTCGGACTGGCCCGCGCAGTGCTGCACAACGCGCCGATCCTGCTGCTCGACGAGCCGACCAGCGCCATGGATTTCGCCACCGAAGCTCACGTCACGTCGCGCCTCGCTTCGATCGCCAGCAACAAGACGGTGGTGCTGGTCACGCACCGCACCTCGCTGCTGCCGATGGCCACGCGGCTGATCGTCGTCGACCAGGGACGTGTTGTCGCCGACGGGCCGCGTGAGCAGATCATGCAGGCGCTTGCCGCCGGTCGCATCACGAGGGCGGCCTAGCATGGGCAGTCCCGCCCCCCGCCTGATGGGCTTCGGCCGCGCGCTGCTGGCCGGGCTGGAGCGCACCCGCCTCTGGCTCGAACCGCTGACGAAGCGGGTGTTCGGCCCGGTGGCGCCGTCCGCCGCGGTGGGCAGCACCGGCTACGAGGCAGAGCCCGAGGCCTTGCTGGCCCGCGCCCGCACTCAGCGGGCACAGGTGATCGTGCGGGCCGCGGTCTGCGTGGTCGCGGTGCTGCTGGTCTGGGCTGCGCTCGCCCGGATCGACGAGGTGACACGCGGTGACGGCAAGGTGATCCCGTCGCGGCAGTTGCAGGTGATCCAGTCGCTCGATGGCGGGGTGGTGTCTGAGATCCTGGTCAAGGAGGGCCAGGTGGTCGAGGCTGGCCAGCTGCTGTTGCGCATCGACGAGACGCGCGCCACGTCGGGGGTGCGCGAGAACGCCGCGCAGAGCTTCGCGCTGCTGGCCCGGCAGGCCCGGCTGCGCGCGCTGGCCGAGGGCAACCCGTTTCAGCCGCCCCCGCCGAGCAAGGACCCGGAAGAGCGCCGCATCATCGAGGAGGAACGCCGACTCTACGAGTCGCGCCAGTCCGAGCTCTCGACCATCGTGTCGATCAGCCGTCAGCAGCTGATGCAGCGCGAGCAGGAGCTCAACGAGGCCCGCTCGCGCCGCGCCTCGGCCGAACGGGGTCTGGACCTGTCGCAGCAGGAGCTGGCGAAGACGCGGCCGCTGCTGGCCTCCGGCGCAGTGTCGGAGGTCGACATCCTGCGGCTCGAGCGCGACCTGAGCAAGTACCGCGGCGATGTCGAGCAGGCCGGCGCGCAGATCGCCCGGGTGTCGGCGGCCGTCGGCGAGGCGCAGCGCAAGATCCAGGAGACCGAGATCGCCTTTCGCAACGAGGCCCGCAAGGAACTGGCCGATGTGCTGGGCCGCATGAACGCGCTGACAGAGGGGCGCGTCGCGCTGAGCGACAAGGTCGACAAGGCCCAGGTCAAGTCGCCGGTGCGCGGCCGTGTGCAGCGTCTGCTGGCCAACACCGTCGGCGGCGTGGTGCAACCTGGCCGCGACATCGTCGAGGTCGTCCCGCTCGACGACGCGCTGGTGCTCGAAGCCCGGGTGTTCCCGCGCGACATCGGCTTCATCCACCCAGGCCAGCAGGCGACGGTGAAGTTCACGGCCTACGACTTCTCGATCTACGGCGGCCTCGATGCGACCGTCGAGAACATCAGCCCCGACACCGTGATCGACGAGAAGGGCAATGCCTTCTACGTCGTGCGCGTGCGCACGCGCCTGGCTCAGCTGGGCGACAAGCTGCCGATCATTCCCGGCATGACGGCCGAGGTCGACATCCTGACCGGCAAGAAGACGGTGATGTCCTACCTGCTCAAGCCGGTGCTGCGGGGCAAGGCCTACGCGCTGTCGGAGCGCTGATCGGCCGGTCGCGGGCCCGAACATCTCGACTCGGCGGGTTCCGCGGACGCGGGCTCCGAGACGACGACCCCTTAAGCACTAAGTCTCGTAACAATGATGATTCCGTGCGCCGGATCACATTCCAGCGTCAGAAGCGCCACTTAAGGCGTCGCGTTGCCCGATATGCTCTACGTCACGATTCGCGGCCTCGCCGCTCGCCCCTGAAGGATTGCCGTGCCCATCGTCGCCACCGTTCAACTTGGAAAAGTCACCGCCGTCTGGGGCAACGCCCGCATCCGTCTGGCCGACGGCAGCACCCGTGAACTCAAGATCGGCGACCTGGTGAACAAGGGCGATCTGATCCTGACGGCGCAGGACAGCATCGTGGAGATCCGCAACGATCGGGGCCAGACCTGGAGCACCGCGGCCGATGGGCAGTTGCCGACCGACCTGCCGGCCGGCACCGCGGCGGCGGTACCCGAGGACATCGATCGCGTGATCCAGGCCCTCGAAGAGGGTGACCCGATGCGGCCACGGCGGCTGGTGGCCCCGCCAGCGGCGGTGAAGCCTCGCCCGCGCTGCGGGTCGGCCGCATCGTCGAGGGCGTGGGGAGCGGCTCCCTGACGGTGGAGTCCCCCGCGGCCGCCCGTGAACAGCCGCCGTTCTTCGACGCCCAGATCCAGGACGCCGGCCAACGCGGTGCCGCGGCACCGGCGCCAGCGCCCAACCAGGCGCCGGTGCCGGTGATCACCCCGGCCGGCGGCGCCGAAGACGCAGGGCCGATCCCGCTCAACCTCTCCGGCACCGACGCCGAGGACGGCACGGCGCCGATCGTCACCGTGACCAACTTGCCGCCGGCGTCCCAGGGTCAGTTGTTCCTCGCCGATGGCACGACCCCGGTCGTCGCCGGCAGCCCGCTGACCGCCGCGCAGGCCGGCGCGCTGGTGTTCGTTCCCGCGCCGGACTTCAACGGCACCGTCAACGTCGGTTTCACGGTCACCGATTCGGTGGGCGTGACCACCGGCCCGGTGATCGCCAGCATCGTCGTCACGCCCGTCAACGATGCACCGATCGCCCGTGACGACGCGGCCTCGACGCCGATCAACACCGCTGTTGACGTGGCGGTGCTGGGCAACGATAGCGACCCCGACGGCGACATGCTCACGGTGTCGAACGCCAGCCTGGCGGACCCGACGCAGGGCGTCGTGACCCTCAACCCGGACGGCAGCCTGCGCTTCACGCCGGCAACCAACTTCACCGGCACGGCCACGATCAGCTACACCGTCACCGATCCCAGCGGATCCACCGCGATCGCGACCGTGTCGGTGGCCGTCGGCGGCAACACGCCGCCCGACAGCACCGATCACCGCATTGCCGGCACCGAGGACCAGCCAGTGGTGCTGGCGCCGGGGGACTTCGCCTTCATCGATGCCGACGCCGGCCAGAGCCTTGTCGCCGTGCGTATCGACAGCTTGCCGCAGGCCGGCCAACTGCTGCTGAACGGACAGCCGCTCGCCAGCGGCAGCGTGGTCGCCATCGCCGACATCGCCGCCGGCCGCCTGGTCTTCGTGCCCGGCGCCAACGGCAACGGCATCGGCTACGCCGGGTTCGACTTCAGCGTCCAGGACAGTGCCGGCAGTTTCGACACAGCGCCCAACCGGATCAGCTTCGACCTCGCGCCGGTCAACGACGCGCCGGTGGCCGCCCCCGCGGCAGTCAGCGGCACGGAAGACACGCCGATCCCACTGAGCCTCGTCGGCACCGACGCGGAGGACGGTGCCGCCCCGATCGTCACCGTCACGGCATTGCCGCCGGTCTCGCAGGGCGTGCTGTATCTGGCCGACGGCGCGACGCCGGTCGTCGCCGGCACGCCGCTGACCGCGGCCCAGGCGGCCTCGCTGGTCTTCGTGCCGGCGGCCGACTTCAACGGCACGGTGGACTTCCCGTTCACGGTCACCGATTCCGAAGGTCTCGTCTCGGCACCCGCGACCGCGGTCATCACCGTGGGTGCCGTCAACGACGCGCCCGTCGCGCTGCCCGCAACGAGCAGCGGGCTCGAGGATGCCGCGGCCATCCCGGTCGCGCTCGGCGGCACCGACACCGAGGACGGCGTGGCGCCGATCGTCACCGTCACGGCATTGCCGCCGGTCTCGCAGGGCGTGCTGTATCTGGCCGACGGCACGACGCCCGTCGTCGCCGGCACGCCGCTGACCACGGCCCAGGCCGCCTCGCTGGTCTTCGTGCCTGCAGCGAACTTCAACGGCACGGTGAACGTGCCTTTCACGGTCACTGATTCCGAGGGGCTCACCTCGACGACCGCGTCCGCGGTCATCACCGTAACCGCCATCAACGATGTGCCGATCGCCACTCCCGCTGCGGTGAACGGCACGGAAGACACGCCGATCGCGTTGAGCCTCGTCGGTACCGACACCGAGGACGGCACCGCGCCGATCGTGACCGTCACGGAGCTTCCGCCGGTCTCACAGGGCGTGCTCTACCTGGCCGACGGCACGACCCCGGTCGTCGCCGGCTCGCCGCTGACCGCGGCCCAGGCGGCCGCGCTGGTCTTCGTGCCGGCGGCTGACTTCAACGGCACGGTGAACCTGCCGTTCACCGTCACCGATTCCGAGGGAGCCGTGTCGGCGCCGGCGGCGGCGGTGATCACCATCGCACCGGTCAACGATGCGCCGACGCAGGTGCTGCCCGCCGCACAGTCCACGCCCGAGGACACCGCCCATCTGTTCTCCGGTGCGACCGGCAACGCCATCAGCGTGGCCGATGTCGATGGCGGACTGCTCACGACCATGATTGCGGTCGATCATGGCAGCTTGACCGTCTCGCTCGCCGGTGGCGCGATCGTCACCGGCAACGGCAGTGGCGTGCTGACGCTGTCGGGCACGGCCGCCGAGATCAATGCGGCGCTCGATGGGCTGAGCTACCAGCCCGCTGCGAACTACAGCGGTCAGGACAGCTTGACGGTCAGCACCAGCGACGGCGAAGCCGCTCCGACCGTCTCGTCCATCGGCATCGCCGTGGTACCGGTGGCCGATGCCCCGTTGATCGAAGTGGGCGCCGCTGGCGGCCCGTTGTTCGACCAGATTCCGGGCGCCGTCGAAGGGGCGACGTTCCGGCGCTATGACAACGTGGCGACCATCGATCCCGACTCCGCGCGGGATCCCGCCTCGCTCGCGGCCTCGCTGGCCGGTGTGACCCCCACGGCCACGACGGTGGAGTCCAGCTACACCGCAGCGACCATCGTCCAGGACCAGGCCTACCGCATGACCGGGCTGGTGTTCCTGGAGGCCGGCCACGTCTACACCTTCACCGGCGAACGCGACGACACCGCCTCCATGGTGCTCGGCGGCCAGACCGTCTTCCAGCAGGGTTTCAACGCCTGGGGCGCCTACCAGGCTGCGCCCTTCGCGCCCACGACGTCCGGCTACTACACCGTCGACTTCATCTTCTACAACGGCGATGGCCCCGGCAACGCCCTGCTGTCCGTCAGTACCGATGGCGCGGCACCGGTCAGCTTCGACGCCAGCAACTTCACGCTGGTGCCCAGCATCGAAGCCCTCGACGCCGTGAATGCGCCGCACGGCGCCCTCGTCGGCAGCAACGGCGCGGGCTACTACCCGCTGGCCGGTACCGGCCCGGAAGACGGCCCGATCGGTCTACCGCCGGTCGGCGTGGCGCTGACCGACACCGATGGCTCGGAACTCATCTCCGTCATCACCATCGGGCAGATCCCGGCCGGCGCCACGCTGTCGGACGGCACGCACAGCTTCACCGCGTCGGCTGGCAGCACGGTTGCGATCGTCACTGATTGGGCGCTCGATCGACTGGTTCTCACGCCGCCGCCCCAGTTCAGCGGCCAGATCGACCTCAGCGTGACCGCGACCAGCCGCGAGACCGCCAACGGCGACACCGCGTCCAGCAGCGCGACGATTCCGGTCACCGTGCTGCCCGTGAACGATGCCCCGGTGAACACAGTCCCGGCGACGGCGCAATCGGGCAGCGAGGACACCGCGCTGGTGTTCTCGGTGGCCAACGGCAACGTCCTGAGCGTCGCCGATGTCGACAGCGCCTCGCTCACCACGACCATCAGCGTCACCCAAGGCAGCTTTTTGCTGGGATCGACGGCAGGGCTCACGGTGATCGGGAACGGCAGTGGCACGGTCAGTCTCACGGGCTCGCCGGCGGCCATCAACGCCGCGCTCGAGGGTTCCACCTACACCGGCACGGCCGATTACAACGGGCCCGCCACGCTGACGCTCAGCAGCAGCGATGGGCAGGCGCCGGCGACCGTGTCGACGGTGTCACTCACGCTGGCACCGGTCGCCGACATCGCCAATGACACGGCGACTACCAACGAAGACACGCCGGTCACGATCACGGTGCTGGGCAACGACAGCTTCGAGAACCCTGCTCGCACCATCACCGCGGTCGACGGCATCGGCCTCGTCAGCGGGGGACCGGCCGTGGCGGTCACCCATGGCACCGTGGCGCTCAACGCCGCGGGCCAGTTGGTCTACACACCGCCCCCCCAGTACAGCGGATCGACGTCGTTCAGTTACACGGTCTCGGTCAATGGCATCACCGAGACGGCAACGGTCAATGTCACGGTCGCTGCGGTGAATGACGCTCCGGCCGGCGCCGACAAGACCATCGCCACCAGCGAGGACACGGCCTACGCGCTCACCGTTGCCGATTTCGGCTACAACGACCCGAACGACAGCCCGGCGAACGCCTTCGCGCAGGTGACGGTCTCGGCTCCGAACACGGGCAGCCTCGCGTTGAACGGCGTTGCCGTCACCACCTCGACAGTGGTTACCGTGGCCCAGTTGTCGGCCGGCCAACTCGTCTACACGCCGCCGGCCAACGCCAGCGGCAACGGCCTCGCGAGCTTCACCTTCCAGGTGCGGGATAACGGCGGCACCGCCAACGGCGGTGCCAACACAGACCCGACGGCCAACCGCATCACCTTCAACGTGTCCGCGGTCAACGACGCACCGGTCGCCGCGAACGATGCGCCGCTGAAAGCCGTGGTTGCCGGTTCGGCAACTGCCAACACCGTGAGCGGCAATGCCGTAACGGGCGACGCCGGGCCCACCGGCAATCAGGCCGACAGCGACATCGAGAACGACACGCTGCGCGTGACCGGCCTCGTGGCCGGCACCGGCACGCCGTCGGGCAGCACGCCGGGCTCGTTTGCCGCCACCGGTCGCTATGGCAGCCTGTCGATCGCCGCGGATGGCAGCTACACCTACACGCTGAACAACGCGGATCCCGACACGCTCGCGCTGCGCCAGGGCGATGCCGTCAGCGACGTCTTCACTTACCGCATCACCGACGGCAACGGCGGCTTCAGCACGGCGACGATCACGCTGCAGGTCGGTGGCCCCGGGCAGTTGACCGCGACGACCAGCGCCGTCGCGCCCGCTGGCATGGGCCTCAACGGCGAGTATTACGGCTACAACGACGACCGCACCGGATCGAACGGCGGTCCGGCCTTTGCCGGCTCGACGCGGCTGCACGCCGACGACGGCCGTGCCACTTCGGCCAACGGCGGGAGCGGCGGCGCGAACATCGAATCGATCGCCGACGCGACGATGGTCATCAACGGCCGCAATATCGCCGCGGGCGGCGCTGCGGTGGTCGGTACCGGCACGTCGGCACGCACGGCCGCGATCGATGCCCGCTGGATCGCCACCGATCTGGACTATGGTTTCGCACCCGCGGTCGACGGCAGCCTCGGCAGCAACCCGGCAGTCACGGCCGGCAACACGCCGACCAGCGGCGCACTGCGCGACTTCGTCGGCAACGACGCTGCGACGCTGCGTGCCGCCAGCGGCCTGGGCCGCACGACGGACGCCATTGTTCGCAATGTCGGCCATGTCTATCTGCAGGGCGGCAGCTACGATCTGCGCGTGACCGGCGATGACGGCTTCGTCGTCAACATCAACGGCCAGGCGGTGGCGCAGTACGACGGCATCCAGTCGCCCACGACGCGCGAGTTCATCGGTGTCAGCTTCGCAGAAGGCATGAACCAGATCGAACTCCTGTACTGGGAACAAGGGGGGAATGCGCGACTGCGCTTCGAGGTCAAGCCCTCGGGCAGCAGCGCCTCGGAGTACGCCAACCTGTTCTCGCTCGACAACTACGCCCTCTTCCAGGCCGGCTTGCAGCCGACGCTGACCGCATCGCAGGACATCGTCGAGAGCTCGACCAATCGCGAATACCTGGTGCGGACGGGCGGCAGCTTCAACGGCAATGGCAGCGATGAAACGGTGCGTGGCAGCGAGGCGCGTGACGTCATCAACGGCGGCGGTGGCGACGACACGCTCTACGGTGGCGGCGGCGCCGACACGATGGCCGGTGGCGCCGGCAACGACCAGCTGCTCGGCGAGGCCGGTGCCGATGTGCTGAACGGCAATGCCGGAAATGATCGACTCGACGGGGGTCTCGGTGCCGACCGGCTCGACGGTGGAGCCGGCAACGACGTGCTGATCGGCGGCAAGGGCTGGGATGTGCTGACCGGCGGCGCCGGATCCGATGTCTTCAAGTGGAACTTCGGTGACGGCGGTGTGGCCGCGGGTCGGGCCGAGAACCCCAATGCGGGCACCACGGCCCAGTTCAACGGTACGGCGTCGAACGGCTCGCGCGCCCAGGACGTCATCACGGACTTCAACACCGCGCCTGTCGCCTCGGGGGGCGACGTGCTCGACCTGCGCGAGCTGCTGGTCGGTGACCTGCATGGTGCGGGCAATGCGCCGGGCAACCTTCAGAACTACCTGGACTTCAACGTCAGCGGCGGCAACACCGAGATCCGCATCAGCACCTCCGGCCAATTCGCCAGCGGCACCTACAACAGCGCCGTCGAGGACCAGCGCATCGTGCTGCAGGGGGTCGACATCCGGAGCTCGCTCGGCCTGGCCGGGACCGCCACCGACAACCAGATCATCCAGGAGCTTCTGACGCGCGGAAAGCTGATCACCGACGGGCCCTGATCAGGGCCAAGCAGCCCGACGTGCTGCTCCCGCGGCATGTTGTGTGCCGCAGGTCGGCCCTCAGCGCAGTGGCTGCGCGCTCGCCCAGGGACCGGTGATGCCGTCCAGCCCGCAAGCCCACAGCGAACGCGCGTCGGCCGCGTCAACCACGCCCTCGGCCAGCACCCGAATCTCCAGGCCGTGCAACGTCCAGACCAGGCCCCGTACGAAGTCCGCACGCGCACCATCCAAGGCAACGCCGCTCACCAGGGCGCCATCGAGCTTCACGTAGTCGAGTCCGGCTTCGTACAGCCGCTCGATGCGTGCAAGGCGTTCGCCCGCGTGTTCCAGCCCGAGCTGCACGCCGAGCGGGCGCAGTTGCTGTCCCAGATCGCGCAGTACCGGTAGCTGCTCGATGGCCGCACGTTCGCCCACCTCCAGCCACAGCGCCCGAGCCGCTTGGCCGTGGGCGGCGATCAGGCTGCGTAAGCCCACCAGAAAGCCACTGTCCCCGAGGGAATCGGTGGCGAGGTTCACCCCTCGAGGCTGCTCGTCGAGCGCGATCTGCTCCAGCGCCAGACGCACTGCCAAGAGGTCGGTTCGGGCACTGAACTGGCTGCGCAGCGCCCAGGGCAGCCAACGCGCGGCAGGCTCGAAGGTTCCGCCTCGTGCAGCCGCAGCCGCAGGGGCTCTCCAGATGCAGCAGTCGACCATCGCGCCCGATGACCGGGTAGCTGCCGAGTCGGGCATCGCCGCGCTCGAGCGCGTGCCAGAGCAACTGGCGCCAACCGCTTTCGCCGATGGCCGACTCGGGGCTCGCGGCAGGCGCATCGTCGACCGCCAGGCCATAACCATCCTGTGTCTCGGCCCGCACCAGAGCTGCGTCGGCGGCCAGCATCAGCGCGGCGACGCTCGCCCCGGAACGCCACGGCACGGCGCCGATGGCCACACGAACATCGGCCCAAGGTTTCAAGGCCGTTCTGAGGGTCGTCTGCAGCGCCTCAGCGACGCGGGCGGCATCGGCATCGGCTGCCTGCACCGCGAAGTCCGCGCCATTGAGGCGCCCCGCCATCAGGGGAACGCCCCCTGCAGCAGCGGTGCGCAGGCTCAGGGCGAGCGTCTGCAGCAGGGCATCAGTGGCGGCATGGCCGGCATCGCGGTTGCGGCCGGCAAGATCGTGCACTCGCAACAGCAGCAAGGCTCCCGCGCGGGGCGTGTCCTCGCGGGCCAGCATCGAACCCAGCTGTGCCAGAAAGTGGCCGCGGTTGGACAGGCCGGTGAGCGGATCGGTCTGCGCCTGCTGGCGCAATGCTTCCAGCTGAGCGCCCTGCTCGCACAGCATGGCCTGCAGCCGCTGCACCATGGCATTCATCGCACGGCTGAGCTGGCTCAGCTCGGGAACGCGCGGCTCGGGCACGGTCACGAAGCGCCGTTCGACGATGGCGCGCGCCTGGTCGACCGTTGCCTGCAGCGGCGCGCGGATCCGCCGGAGCACCAGCGAACCGAGCGCACCTGCCAGCAGCCCGATCAGGACCAGCCAGCCGGCCGACCGCAGGCTGCTCTGCCAAAGATCGTCGAGCGCAAAACTCGACGCGCTCACCACCTCGAGGGTGCCCAGCGACCGCCAGCCGTCGGAGACCTGCGCGACACCGGGAAGCGACTCGATCGGCACCAGCCCCCTGAACCAGGTCGGCACCTCTGTCGGCTCGGCTGCGCCAAGGCGTTCAACGAGCATCTGCCCTTCCGGTCCCCTCAGGCTGATGCGCTCATAGAAGCCGGTGTCGAATTGTGCGCTGATGGCGAGTTCGGCCAGCGCGAGATCGCCGTTCTGCTGCGACAGCGTGAGTGCCAGCGCCTGGGCGTTGTCGCTGTTCTTCAGGCGCAGCTGCGTTTCTAGGTAACCGCGTGCCGAACCCACGGTGACCAGCGCGCTGCCCAGCACGCCGACCATGACGGTCGCAAGCAGCAGCAACCAGAGTTGTCGGATCAGCGACATTGCCCGCCCCTCGATGTGCACAGTGCCATGTTCATACGAAACCTTCCGCTCGGGCCTTGCCGAGCACCTCTCGCCAGCGCGACAGCCTCGCCGTCGGATCGCCGGCCTTCTGCGCACCGGTGCCCTGCCACAGTCCCTCGGCGTTGAAGCTGAACACCGGACTCAGGTCGCGCCGCAACGAGGCGGGCCGGATCTCTGCGATCAGGTTGTCGAGGATCAGGGGTTCGGCAGCGGGCTGGGCGTAGTAGGCCAACACCATGTGGGCCCGCACATGGCCGCCCAGATCGGCACGCACATAAACCATTCTCAGCTTGGCAGGCGGCAACCCCGCGGCGATCAGCGAAAAGTACTTGGCGATCGCGAAATCCTCGCAGTCGCCGGCCCCGCGCGCCAGCAGCTCCAGCGGACTGGCCCACTGGTCCACCTGACCCACGGTGTCGATGTCCTCGGCGAACACGATGTGCTCGTTGAACAGCCGGTTGAATGCCTGGAGACGAGCCTCCTCCGACATCGACTGCGAAGCCACGATCGTCGATTGCAACAGGCGGACGCCCCGCTCCGCCTCAGGCCCCTGACGCTGTGCAGCGGCGAGCATCCGGTCGCGATCCCAGGCCCGCGGCAGCACCCCAGGCACGAGCAGCGCCAGCACCAGCAGCCACAGCGTCAGCGCCCACGACCGTGAACAGACGACGCGGGGAAGCGCGGGGATTCGTGGAGCAGGAAGGGACGCGATCGCGCTCGGAGCCATCGGGGTGTCTTCGGCCTTTTGCCGATGGACTTGAACCGCCTGTATCCGATCGTGCGCCCACGTCCCTGTCCACGAGGCCATGCGAGGCGCGGTGTTGCGAAATTCACGACGTTCGCCAGCATCTTGCGTCATCCGGTCGGCGGCCCCGTGGATCAGGGAACGAGGGCTCCGGGGGTGCATGAGAAACTCGGGATCCACTCAATACTGCTTCATGAAGCGCGAGTGCTCGCCTCGTTTCCAAACACTGGATCTTCTGCAATGACTGTTTCGCGCGCCCTGACTTTCTCCTTGCTGATCGCCACCTCGACCGCAGCTCTCTCCCAGACCGACGACCCGCTCAAGGCCGCTGCACAGAAAGCCATCCAGACCAATCCAGAAGTCACGGCCCGTTTCAACGCCTTTCGCGCCGCCAGCAACGAGGTCGATGTCGCACGCGGCGCCTACTATCCCCGGGTGGACCTGAACGCCGACGTCGGTCGCTCGCGCGACAGCATCGATACGCGGAGCCCGAAAGACCAGAGCCTGTCGCGCACCGGCGTCGGAGTCAGCCTGACGCAGCTGCTGTGGGACGGCCAGTTGACCCAGTCTGAAGTCAGCCGCTTCGGCCACGCCCGCAGCAGCCGCTATTTCGAGTTCATCGAGGCCACCGAGCAGACTGCCCTGGAAGCCAGCCGTGCCTACTACGACGTGCTGCGTTTCCGCAGGCTCGTGCTGCTGGCAGAAGACAACTACGTGCAGCACAAGGTCTCGCACGACCAGATCCAGAACCGCTTCAAGGCCGGGGTCGGGCGCGGCGTCGATGTCGAGCAAGCGGCAGCGCGGCTGGCCCTGGCCGAAACGAACCTGTCCACCGAGACCGCCAACCTCCACGACGTGGTGGCGCGCTACCAGCGCGTGGTCGGTGAAGCGCCGCCTGCGCAGCTGACACTGGGCGCCGGACTGACCCAGGGCATGCCGGCCAGCGCCAGCGAGGTGCAGACCCAGGCCACGCTGCGCAACGCGGGCATCTCGGCGGCCGTGGAAAACCTGCGGGCCCTGCGATCGCAATCCGAGGGGCAGCGCAGCGCCTTCCAGCCGCGCGTCGAGGCACGCGCCCGCGGCAGCGAGGGACACAATCTCAATGGCTTGCAGGACCAGCGACGCGAGGCTGCTGCGGAGGTGGTGCTGAGCTGGAATCTCTTCAATGGCGGCTCCGATCAGGCGCGCGTGCGCCAGTTCGCCGATCTCGTCACCCAGGCGGCCGACCTGCGCGACCGTACCTGCCGCGACGCTCGCCAGACCGCCTCGATCGCGTTCAACGACACGCTCAAGCTCGTCGAGCAGCTGCGTTATCTCGAGCGCAACGTCGTCGCGATCGAGCGGGCGCGCGATGCTTACCGCCAGCAGTTCGAGATCGGCCAGCGCAGCCTGCTCGACCTGCTGAATGCGGAGAACGAGGTCTACACCGCGCGGCGCGCCTATGCCAACGCGGAGCACGAACTGCGCATTGCCTACGTGCGCACGCACGCGGCGACCAACACCCTGACCGCCGCGCTCGGCCTGTCGCGGATCGACACCGGCGCCCTGCCGGACGACAACTGGAACGCCGGCGACGATGCCGCGGCACGCTGCCCGATCACGGCCGCTCCGCTGGCGACCACGTCCCGCGAGGAGCTCGACGCGCGCGCGAAGGCGCTGTCCGAGGCACGCCCCGGCGTCACGCCGACCCCGGCCACCAAGGCCCAGGTGGCACGCTGAGCGCAGCCCTCCCGACATGGTGAGGGATCGAAGCCAGCGCCGCCGGTCGCGCGGCGCGCTTCATGGCCTGGAGAGCACAGTCTCTGGGCTATACTGCGCGGCTTGTCGGGGCGTAGCGCAGCCTGGTAGCGCACTTGCATGGGGTGCAAGGGGTCGCGAGTTCGAATCCCGCCGTCCCGACCAAAGAAAAGACGAGGCCTAGCCGGTGATCACCACGGGCTAGGCCTTTTGTCTTTGCCCATGTGTCGCGGGTTCGAACCCGGGTGTCGCGTCGCGCACATCGAGCGATGGCGCTAGGGCAGCAGCAGTTGCCGGATCGACACGAGTTCGTCGCGCATCGTCGCCAGCGTCGGTGGAACGGCGTTGACTCGAACGCGCGCCACGGCGGCGGTCGGAGCAACTGCCGCTGCCTCCATGGCCTCAGCCTCCGGCAGTATTTCGTCGGCCGACGGCAGGCCTCCATCGTCCTGCGTCGGCACCTGGGCCGCCTCGGCCGCGAGGGCGGCACGCACACCCGCCTCAGAAAGACGGTTGCGCGCACCGCTGATGGTGAAACCCTGCTCGTACAGCAGTTCCCGGATCCGCCGGATCAGCAGGAC
Source organism: Methylibium sp. T29-B (assembly GCF_000576225.1). Taxonomy (NCBI): domain Bacteria; kingdom Pseudomonadati; phylum Pseudomonadota; class Betaproteobacteria; order Burkholderiales; family Sphaerotilaceae; genus Methylibium; species Methylibium sp. T29-B. The sequence continues at coordinate 33,653 of NZ_AZSN01000005.1, forward strand.
CTCGTGGTGCTGGTAATAACGACGGTTGCCACGCCGCTTCATGGGCTTGAGTTGCGAGAACTCCTGCTCCCAATACCGCAGCACATAGGGCTTGACGCCGCACAGCTCGCTGACTTCACCGATCGTGAAATACCGCTTGGCGGGGATCGGCGGCAGCGATTTTCCATTGGAAATCAAAGGCCTGTGGCGTATGACCTCAGACTTTACTCGAACTCCTCCGCGCTCGGTATGTCACCTTGCACGACGCCCTTGAGTTTGTGGCTTGCGTGGAACGTCACCACATTGCGCGCCTTGATCGGGATCGCCTCCCCGGTGCGCGGGTTGCGCCCGGGCCGGGGGGCCTTGCGCCGGATCTGGAAGTTGCCGAAGCCGGAAAGCTTGACGTCCTGCCCCTCGACCAGTTGGCCGTGGATCAATTCGAAGAAGGCCTCGACCATGTCCTTGGATTCACGCTTGTTCAGGCCCAGGCGCTCGAACAGCAGTTCGGCGAGTTCGGCCTTAGTCAGCGTCGGTGTCTCGAGGGTCGGGAGCAGCACTCGGTCCATGGTCGGATTCTTCCGTATCGGCGCCGGTCAGGCCCGCAGGCGGGCGCCCAGTTGCGCAGAAAGTGTGTCCAGCACGGAGCGGACTGCGGCGTCGATGCGCTCGTCGGTCAGCGTGCCATGCTCGTCCAACAGTTCAAGCCGTATGGCCAGGCTGCGCTCACCGGCAGCCACCTCGGCACTAGGGTTCTTGGGGCGGTAGACATCGAACAGGCGTGCGCTGCGCACGACGCCGCTGCTGGGTGCTACGGAGATCGATTGCATCAGTGCATCGTGAGCTACGTGATCGCCGACGATCAGGGCGATGTCCCGAACCGCCGCCTGCTGCTTCGGGATGGCTGTATAGATGGGCACACCGCCCTCCGACAGCGCCTGCGCATCGAGTTCGAACACGACCGGCGCTTGCGGCAACTCGTAGGCCTGGCGCCAGCGCGGGTGCAACTCGCCGATCCAGCCGACGGTCCGGCCGTCGCACTCGATGCGGGCGCTGCGCCCCGGATGCAGGGCCGGGTGCTCCGCCGCGACGAAGCGCGGTCGGCGTGGCACCAGCAGCGCTTCCACATCGCCCTTCACGTCGAAGAAGTCGACGCCACGTTCGGTGGTGCCCCATTGCGGTTCATCGCAGCCCCCATAGGCCAGGCCTCCCAGTCTCAGCGGCTGGTCGACGCCGGCGACACCCGAATCGCTGTCGATGGCGGCGGGATCGCGCAGGAATACGCGGCCGATCTCGAACACGCGCACCCGCGCCGCCTTGCGCGCGAGGTTGAAACGCAACACGTTGATCAGGCTGCCGATCAAGCTGGATCGCATCACGGCCAGCGGCGCAGCGATCGGATTGAGCAGCCGGATCGGGGCCTCGTTGCCGGCGAAGTCGCGCTCCCAGCGTGCCTCGACGAAGCTGAAATTCACGGTTTCCTGGTAATCCAGGCCGGCCATCGCGTGCCGTAGCGTGTGCAACCCGCGGCGCGATTCCGACATCACGCGGGGCGTCACGGGGGCCAGCGGCGGTGTGTCGGGCAGCATCGAGTAGCCGAGGACACGGATGACCTCCTCGATCAGGTCTTCCTCGATCTGCAGATCGAAACGCCAGCTCGGCGGCGTGACGATGATGCGTCCATCCTCCTCGCGACACGCCAGACCCAGCCGCTGGAAGACGCCGACGCACTGGGACTGCGAGACCGGCATGCCGATCACGCGGCAGGCACGATCGACGCGCATCGCGACCGGCGTGCGCTCGGGCAGCGCGAGGATCTGGTCGTCCATCGGACCGGCTTCGCCACCGCAGACGTCGAGGATCAGCTGCGTGATGCGCTCGATGTGCTCGACCGTCTGCCCCGGATCGACGCCGCGCTCGAAGCGGTGCCCGGCGTCGGTGCTGAAGTTGTAGCGGCGCGAGCGTCCTGCGATCGACTGCGGCCACCAGAATGCGGCCTCGACGTACACGTTGCGGGTGTCGTCGGTCACCGCGGTGGCCTGGCCGCCCATGATCCCGGCCAGCGATTCGACTTGCCGATCGTCGGCGATCACCCCCACCGCTGCGTCGACCTCGATGGTGCTGCCGTTCAGCAGTTCCAAGGACTCACCGGACCGACCCCAGCGCACTTCGAGCCCCCCATGGATCTTGTCGAGATCGAAGATGTGCGAAGGACGGCCGAACTCGAACATCACGTAGTTCGAGATATCGACCAGTGCACTCACAGAGCGCTGGCCGCAGCGTGCGAGGCGCTCCACCATCCAGGGCGGTGTCGCCGCCCGCGGGTTCACGCCGTGGACGATGCGCCCCGAGAAGCGGCCGCACAATTCGGGCGCTGCGACGCGAACCGGCAGCTTTGCGCCGTGCGTCGGCAGCACCGGCGCAAAGGCCGGTTGCTTGAGCGGCACGCCCGTCAGCGCCGACACCTCGCGTGCGATGCCGTAGACGCTCAGGCAATGGGCCAGGTTGGGCGTGAGCTTCAACGTGAATAGCGTGTCGTCGAGCTGGAGGTGGCTGCGGATGCTCGTACCGACCGGGGCATCGTCGGCCAGGATCAACAGGCCGCCATGGTCTTCCGACAGCTTGAGCTCGCGCGCCGAGCACAGCATGCCCTGGCTCTCTACGCCGCGAAGCTTGCCGAGCTTGATCTGGAACGGAGCACCGCCCGCCTCAGCCGGAGGCAGTTCCGCGCCCACCAGCGCGCAGGGAACCTTGATCCCGGCTCGCACGTTCGGCGCACCGCAGACGATCGACAGTGGCGTACCGGCGCCCACATCGACCCGGCAGATATGAAGCCGGTCGGCGTTGGGGTGCTTCTCGATAGCGAGCACCTCAGCCACCACCACCTTGTCAAACGGCGGCGCCACAGGGCGCAGTTCCTCGACCTCGAGGCCGGCCATGGTCAACGTCTCGGCCAGCGCGGGGGTCGACAGCGGCGGATTGCAGAACTCGCGCAACCAGGATTCAGGAAATTGCATGACGCCTGTGTCGTTGGGGAAGTCGGATCACTTGAACTGCGACAGGAAGCGCAGGTCACCGTCGAAGAACAGCCGCAGGTCGCTGACGCCATAGCGCAGCATCGCCAGCCGGTCGATGCCCGAGCCGAAGGCGAAGCCGATGTAGCGTTCTGGGTCCAGGCCCATGTTGCGGATCACCTGCGGGTGCACCTGTCCGGACCCCGACACCTCGAGCCAGCGGCCCTTCAGCGGACCGCTGCCGAACATCATGTCGATCTCGGCGCTCGGTTCGGTGAACGGAAAGTAACTGGGCCGGAAGCGGATCTGCAGGTCGCTGGTCTCGAAGAAGGCCCGGATGAAGCTCACGTAGACCGACTTCAGGTCCTTGAAGCTGATGTTCTGCCCCACCCACAGCCCCTCGACCTGGTGGAACATCGGCGAGTGCGTCGCATCGCTGTCGACGCGGTAGGTGCGCCCCGGAGCGATGACGCGGATCTCCGGCATCGGCAGCCCGGCATCGAGCGCGGCGCGGTGCGCTTTCACGTGCCGTACCGCGTGGCGGATCTGCATCGGGCTGGTGTGGGTGCGGAGCACCTGGCCGCCCTCGACATAGAAGGTGTCGTGCATCGAGCGCGCCGGATGGTCGGCTGGCGTGTTCAGTGCAGTGAAATTGAACCAGTCGGTTTCGATCTCCGGGCCGTCGGCCACCTCGAAGCCCATCGAGCCGAAGATCGCCTCGATGCGCTCCATCGCGCGAGTGATCGGATGCAGGCCGCCGCTGCCGCGGCGCCGGCCCGGCAGAGTCACATCGAGCGACTCGGCGCGCAGCTGCTGCGCCAGTTCGGCATCGGCCATGGCCTGGCGGCGCGCCGTCAACGCCGCTTCGACCTGCTGCTTGGCCGCGTTGATCTCGGCGCCGCGCGCCTTCTTCTCGTCGACCGGCAGGCTCGCCAGCTGCTTCATTCGCGCCGTGAGTTCACCGCTCTTGCCGAGGAACGCAGCCTTCGCATCCTCGAGCTCGGCCGGGGTACGGGCCTTCTCGAAGGCCTGAGCCGCCTGTTGCACCAGTTGACTGAAGGCTTCCATCAGATCTCTGTCTTGCGGATGAAGAGGTGACGCTGAAAAAGCGAGGGGCCGACGCTTGCGCCTCGGCCCCTGCAGTGCACATCGGGCCTGCAAGGCCCGACGTCGATCAGGCGAGCTGGGCCTTCACCTTCTCGACGATGCTGCCGAAAGCGGCCGGATCGTTGACGGCCAGTTCCGCGAGCATCTTGCGATCGATGTCGATCGCGGCCTTCTTGATGCCGGCGATGAAGCGGCTGTAGGTGATGCCGTGGCTGCGCGAAGCCGCGTTGATGCGGGCGATCCATAGGCGACGGAAGACGCGCTTGCGGTTGCGGCGGTCACGATAGGCGTATTGGCCCGCCTTCATCACCGCCTGTTTGGCGATGCGATAGACGTTCTTGCGACGGCCGCGGAAGCCCTTGGCGAGCTCCAGGACCTTCTTGTGACGAGCGCGTGCGGTGACACCACGTTTGACGCGAGGCATGTTTCTACTCCTTCAAGAATTGATCTGAGACCTGGACGTCGCGACTCAAAGGCCTGCGAACGGCAGCATCTGGGCCATATGGCCCATGTTGGTCTCGTGCACCGTCGCCGTACCCCGCAGGTGGCGCTTGTTCTTGGTGCTCTTCTTGGTGAGGATGTGGCGCTTGAACGCCTGACCTCGCTTGACGGTGCCGCCCGGGCGGACACGGAAACGCTTGGCAGCGCTCTTCTTAGTCTTCATCTTGGGCATGACTGCTCCTTCTAGTTTGTTCCCGCAGGCGCCGCGAACCACTCGCGGACTTGGGGCCTGTCGGTCACTTGTGCCTTCGTTGCGGCGACCAGACCGCAACGACGGTGAACTCACTTCTTTCGCTTCGGCCCGAGCACCATGATCATCTGGCGCCCTTCGAGCTTGGGCATGTTCTCCACCACCGAGACATCGGCGAGTTCGTCGCGGATGCGCTCGAGCAGCCGCATGCCGATGTCCTGGTGCGTGATCTCGCGGCCGCGGTACCGCAGGGTCACCTTTCCCTTGTCGCCTTCTTCGAGGAAGCGACGCAGGTTGCGCATCTTGATCGCGTAATCGCCTTCGTCGGTACCGGGCCGGAACTTCACTTCCTTGATGTCGATGACGTGCTGCTTGGCCTTGGCTTCCGCGGCCTTCTTCTGCTCCGCGTACTTGAACTTGCCGTAGTCCATCAGCCGGCAGACCGGAGGGTCTGCCGTGGCTGAGATCTCCACCAGATCGACGTCCGCCTCACCCGCCAGGCGCAAGGCCTCCTGGATGCTGACGATGCCAAGCGGCTCGTTCTCGGGCCCGTTCAGGCGCACTTCCGGCGCCATGATTTCCCGGTTCAGCCGGTGCTTGCGTTCGTCGTTACGGGTGCGACGGTCAAAGAAATTAGCGATGGTCAGAATCCTTTCGAGCCCTTTGCGTTCCTGCGCTCAGGCTCCACATCGAACACACACGCGCCTGGACAACCAAGGCGTGGGGCGGGAAACGAACTCCTCCCGCATCACACCTTGTGGGCGATGTCGCTAGCCATCCTCTGGGAAAAGGCATCTAGAGGCATCACGCCGAGGTCCTGGTTACCCCGGGCGCGCACCGCAACGGCCCCCGCAGCCTTTTCCTTGTCGCCAACGACAAGGATGTACGGAAGCTTTTGCATGGAATGCTCTCGGATTTTATACGTGATTTTCTCGTTGCGCAAATCGACGCCGGCTCTAACTCCTTGTTTTTGCAGCGTTTTCGCAATCTCTGCGGCGTAGTCGGCCTGCCCGTCGGTGATGTTGAGCACCATCACCTGCACCGGGGCGAGCCACGCCGGTAGCGCGCCGGCATGCTGTTCGATGAGGATGCCGATGAAGCGCTCGAGGCTGCCGACGATCGCCCGGTGCAGCATCACCGGGAACAAGCGCTCTCCGCTTTCGGCCACGTAGACCGCATCCAGGCGCTCCGGCAGCGAGAAGTCGACCTGCATCGTGCCGCACTGCCACTGGCGACCCAGGGCGTCCTTCAGCGTGTACTCGATCTTCGGGCCGTAGAACGCGCCATCACCCGGCGACACGACGAATTCGCAGCCCGACGCCCGCAGGCTCTCCATCAGCGCGTGCTCGGCCTTGTCCCAGACCGCATCGGAGCCGATCCGCTTCTCGGGCCGGGTGGCGACCTTGTAGATGATGTCGTTGAAGCCGAAGTCCTTGTAGACCTTCTGCAGCAAGGCTGTGTAGGCCACGCACTCCGGCAGGATGTGCTCCTCGGTGCAGAAGATGTGCCCGTCGTCCTGCGTGAAGCCGCGCACCCGCATGATGCCGTGCAGGCCGCCGGTGGGTTCGTTGCGGTGGCACTGCCCGAACTCGCCATAACGCAGCGGCAGGTCGCGATAGCTCTTGATGCCCTGCTTGTAGATGAGGATGTGGCCCGGGCAGTTCATCGGCTTGAGCGCGTAATCACGCTTCTCCGACTCCGTGACGAACATGTTCTCCCTGTACTTGTCCCAGTGTCCGGTCTTCTCCCACAGACCCTGGTCGAGGATCTGCGGCCCCTTGACCTCGAGGTAGCCGTTGTCGCGGTAGACCGCGCGCATGTACTGCTCGACCTGCTGCCAAACCGTCCAGCCCTTCGGGTGCCAGAACACGAGGCCCGGCGCGTGCTCGTCGAGGTGGAACAGGTCGAGTTCGCGGCCGAGCTTGCGGTGATCGCGCTTCTCGGCCTCCTCCAGCATGTGCAGATACTGCTGCAGTTCGTCCTTGCTGGCCCAGGCCGTGCCGTAGATGCGCTGCAGCATCTCGTTGCGGTGGTCGCCGCGCCAGTAGGCGCCGGCCACCTTCATCAGCTTGAAGTGCCTGAGCTTGCCCGTGCTCGGCACGTGCGGGCCGCGGCACAGGTCCTCGAACCGCCCTTCACGGTACAGCGACACATCCTGGCCGGCCGGAATGCCGGCGATGATCTCGGCCTTGTAGTCCTCGCCGATCGACTTGAAGTACGCCACGGCCTCGTCGCGCGGCAGCACGCGGCGCTCGACCTTCTCGTCCTTCTTCGCCAGTTCCGTCATCTTGGCCTCGATGGCCGCCAGATCCTCCGGCGTGAACGGGCGCTTGTACGAGAAGTCGTAGTAGAAGCCGTTCTCGATGACCGGTCCGATCGTCACCTGCGCTTCGGGGAACAGTTCCTTCACTGCGTACGCCAGCAGGTGGGCCGTCGAGTGGCGGATCAGGTCGAGGCCGTCGGCATCCTTGTCGGTGACGATGGCGAGCCGTGCATCGCCCTCGATGCGATGGCCCGTGTCGACCAGCTTGCCGTCGACACGGCCGCCCAGGGCCGCCTTCGCGAGCCCGGTGCCGATCGATGCCGCGACCTCGGCCACAGTGACCGGGCCGGGGAACTCGCGTTGCGAGCCGTCGGGAAGCGTGATCACGATCATGAAAGAGCCTCTGAAATGAAAAAAGCGCGGTGGAGACCGCGCTTCGAGACGAAAAGAACAGACGTGCTCAGACTGCGGTCGGACAACCCTGGTGCATGGTGGTCGACGTTCGCGGTGTCATAACCCGGCGTGCCTTTCTCGTCCTTGTTCGTGGATGCGAGCGCGCATTGTAGGCGCCGCCCGCTGGTCCCCGATCAGTGGAACTGCTCTTCCTCGGTCGAGCCGGTCAGCGCCTTGACGCTGGACGAGCCGCCCTGGATCACCGTGGTGACGTCGTCGAAGTAGCCGGCGCCGACTTCCTGCTGGTGCGACACGAAGGTGTAGCCCTGCTCGCGCGCCTTGAACTCGGGCTCCTGCACCATCTCGACGTAGTGCTTCATGCCCTCGCCCTTCGCATAGGCCTGGGCGAACTGGAAGGTGTTGTACCAGTTGATGTGGATGCCCGCGAGGGTGATGAACTGGTACTTGTAGCCCAGCTCCGAGAGCTTCTCCTGGAACACGGCGATCGTCTTGTCGTCCAGGTTCTTCTTCCAGTTGAACGACGGCGAGCAGTTGTAGCTCAGCAGCTTGCCCGGGTGCTTGGCATGCACGGCCTGCGCGAACTCACGGGCGAATCCCAGGTCCGGCGTGCCGGTCTCGCACCACACGAGGTCAGCGTAGGCGGCGTAGGCAACACCGCGGCTGATGGCCTGCTCCAGGCCGTTCTTCACGCGGTAGAAGCCTTCCTGGGTGCGTTCGCCGGTCAGGAATGGCTTGTCGTTGGCGTCGTGGTCGCTGGTGATCAGGTTGGCGGCCTCGGCATCGGTCCGGGCCAGCACGATGGTCGACACGCCCATCACGTCGGCGGCGAAGCGCGCGGCGATCAGCTTCTCGCAGGCTTCCTGGGTCGGCACCAGCACCTTGCCACCCATGTGGCCGCACTTCTTCACTGCGGCGAGCTGGTCCTCGAAGTGCACGCCGGCGGCGCCCGCGGCGATCATGTTCTTCATCAATTCGAAGGCGTTCAGCACGCCGCCGAAGCCGGCTTCCGCATCGGCCACGATCGGCAGGAAGTAATCGATGAAGTCCTTGTCGCCGGGGCCCGTGCCGCGCGACCACTGGATCTCGTCGGCGCGCTTGAAGGTATTGTTGATGCGGCGGACCATGGTCGGCACTGAGTCGTAGGCGTACAGCGACTGGTCGGGATACATGGTCTCGGAGGTGTTGCCGTCGGCGGCAACCTGCCAGCCTGACAGATACACGGCCTCGACGCCGGCCTTGGCCTGCTGCATCGCCTGACCGGCGGTGATCGCGCCGAAGGCATTGACGTAGCCCTTCTTCGACGCGCCGTTGCACTGTGCCCACAGCTTTTCGGCGCCGCGCTTGGCGATCGTGTACTCGGGCTGCAGGCTGCCGCGCAGGCGAACCACGTCGGCAGCGCTGTAGCCGCGCTTCAGGCCTTTCCAGCGCGGGTTCTCCGCCCAATCTTTCTCGAGGGCGGCGATCTGTTGTTCACGGGTCGGTTGGCTCATGTCGGGCTCCGGAAGTGGTGAATGAAGTGGTGGGGAAACGCTACCTCAGCGTAAGGCCAAACGCCGCGCCGAAGAAGACTTATATCTTATATAAGACTTCTATGTAAATCCAATAAAAACAATGACTTGAGAACAATATTTCCGCATGTGAAATCAGTTCTTTCGCCATGAAAAAATCTGCGGCACTGCAGCATCGTAGCTTTTTGCATTGCAGCACAACCATTTCTCATCGTGGAAATTCGAGGCGGGGGCGCGCTTCGCTCGCCGCGCCGGGCCGCGAGCGACGATGATGGCGGCCATGACTTCCTTCGCCTTCCTCTCCGGCAGCAGCTTCCTGAAGCTTCCATCACAAGCCGATCGGCCCTATGCCATCGCCGGCCTCGCGTGGGATGGCGCGGTCACCAACCGACCGGGCGCTCGCTTCGGTCCGCGCGCCATCCGCGAAGCAAGCCACATGCTGTGCGACGGCATCCATCCGCACTTCAACATCGACCCCGCGCCCTACCTGACCGACCTCGGTGACCTGCCGCTGCCCAACACCAGCCTCGAAGCCATGCGCGTGGCCATGGCGCCGAGCGTGAACGCGATGATCCGCGCCCACCACATGGCCTGGATCGGCGGCGATCACTCGGTCACACTGCCACTTCTGCGGGCCTACAAGTCCTGGCTCGGCCGACCGCTGGCGGTGATCCATTTCGATGCCCACTGCGACACCTGGGAAGACCACTTCGGCGAGCCCAGCGGCCATGGAACGTGGGTCTACGAGGCCCTCCAGGAGGGCCTGGTGCTGCCCGAATGCTTCACCCAGATCGGCATCCGCTCGGCGGGCGCACGCGAGGCACGCGACTATGTGCGGACCCGGGGCGGACAGATCTTCGACGCGCGGCAACTGCGTGGCCTCGAGAGCCCGGCGCAGCTGGCGCCCGTGACCACCGCGATTCGGAAGCGGCTCGCCGGCCACGGCAACCCGCCGCTCTACCTCAGCCTCGACATCGATTGCCTCGACCCGGCGTTCGCACCAGGCACCGGCACACCCGAACCCGGCGGCATGACGACGAACCAGGTGCTGTCGCTGCTGGAGGAACTGGCTGATCTCGATTTCGTCGGCATGGATTGCGTGGAGGTCGCTCCACCCTACGACCACGCCGAACTCACGAGCTACGCTGCGGCAAGTTTCGTGTGGACCTACCTGTGCGGTCAGCTGGCGCGCCGCGGCGCCACACGGCCGGCCTGAGTCCGTCGGGGCGCCGCCTCGGCAGGTAGACCGCCAGCAGCGCCAGCAGGCCGAGCACACCGAACGGCCAGCGCAGATCCACGCGCGACGCGACCGGATGCGCCAGTTGCTCGCTGGTCAGCGCCGCATACAGCGCCTGGGGCGTGGTGAGTCGCTGGTAGGCCAGGCCCGTTTCGCTGGCCAGCAGTTGCAGATAGGGCTCGCGCAGCGACGACAAGTGCTCGCTGCCGGGCGTGGAACCGAGCATCACGCCCGTGCGTTCGCTGCCGTCCTCGACCATCTGTTCGCCCGCCACGCTGCCGCCCCGCCCGTAGCTGCGCGGGTCGAGCTGCATGACTTCGTCGGCCTCCCAGTAGCCGTAGGCGCGGCCCTCGAGGTCGTGCTTCGGGATGCGTGCCGGCAACAGGCCGCCCACGCCCACCACCAAGCCCGGCGCGACGCGCACCGCGCCGTCGTCGCTGGGCCGGTACTGCGGGTTGACCGGCGGGGCCTCCTGCCCGTCAGTCACGAACACCAGGGCCGGTCTCGACGGCAACGCCTTGGCGATCTTCAGCCCGCTGTACAGGCCCTTGGCCACCTCGCTGTTGCCGGTCCAGGCCATGCGGCCGTCGATGTTCGACAGCACGGCCAGCAACTCCCGCTGGTTCTCGCACACCTCCACCGGATCCATCAGAAGGAAGGAGCGGTATTCGGTGAACAGGCCCCAGCCGACGCGGCTTCCGCACGGCAGCTTGCGCAGCGCTTCGCCGATCACGCGCTTGGCCTGCGCCAGACGCGTGACCGAACGGCCTTCGTGCTGTTGGTCGGCGACCTCCATGCTCTGGGTCACGTCGAGCACGATCACCATGTCGCTCTGGGGCCGTGCCCAGGTGAGGTACGGCGACGCGAAGGTGATGGTCAGCGCCAGCGCGGCGAGCGCCAGGCAGGCGCGCGCGGTCCCCGCGCGCAGCGCTGCCCTACCCTGCAGCAGCAGCGCCCGCAGGCCGGGGCCCTTCACGGGAGCCCCCGCGACACGCCACGCATCGTCGTGGCGGCGCGCTCGGCGTTCTCCGGCGGCCCGCCGGCATCCGGGTCCGCGTCGTCGGGGTCGGGTTGCAGCCGCTGGGCGCGCTCGAGGTTGTATCGGGCCTCCCAGTGCTCCGGGTCCTGCCGCAGCACCTCGCGGTAGCTCGCCTTCGCAAGCTCGATCAACGGCAGCGCCTGGCCCGGCAGGGCCGAGCCACGCAACACCAGCGCCTGCAGCAGCAGCTGGTTCGCGGCGTTGTAACGGGCGGCACGCCCGAGCGCGCTGTCGTCCTGCAGCACGCGGTAGGCATCGATCGCCGCCTCGTGCTCGCCACGTCGGGCCAGCTCGGTGGCATGCGCGAAGCGCAGCTCGGCGCGCGCCGTCGGGTCGGGCCGCTCGGCGATGCCGGCACGGATCATCGCGTTGTCGCGCTGCTTGTCCTGCCAGCGCCAGCCGTCGATGACGGCAGCCAACGCGAGGAGCGCCAGGGCCCCCCAGGCCAGCCTCAACCGGGTCCGCGGCGTCATCAGCGCCATGATCGCCCCTCGGCCCAGCGGCTGGCGAACAGCAGCAGCACCGCCGCCAGCGCCAGCGCGTAGGCATGCGCCGACAGGTCGCGGCGCGGCACCAGATCCTGGTAGGTGATGGGCAGATTCTCCAGCCGGCCCACGTCTGCGATCGCGCGCTTCAGCGCCTCGGGGTTCTCGGCCTCGTAGGCGCGGTAGGGCACGCCGGCCGACTGGAAGAAGCGATCGAGGAAGATCTCCGGTACGGTGTCCGCGGCGCCGGGCGCATCGCCCGCGTTCGCGTGCAGCCCCGGACTGCGCGCCGAGCGGATGTAGATCCAGTACAGCGACACGCGTTGCGCCTGCAACCGGTCGACGATGAGCTGACGCACACCCGGTTCGATGTGGTCGCCGCCGTCCGAGACCAGCAGCACGATGCGCGAGCCGGTGTAGGGCCGGTCATCGAAGAAGCGCAGGCCCTCGAGCAGGGCCGCGGCGATGTCGGTCTCGCCCAGGCCGCGCCCGATCTCGCCGGCGGCGATGGCCGCCTGCACAACATCGGTCTTCTGGGTGAAGTCGAGTACCCGGATCGGCAAGGTGCTGAACACCGCCATCGCGAAGCGGTCCTGCTGCCGGCTGGCTGCGAACTCGCCCAGCAACTGGCGCGCCGCCTGCCCCTTGCTGACGCGCACGCTCTGGTCCTGCTGGTTGTAGGCATACCAGGCGGCCGAGCCCGGGGTCGGGCCATTGACCGACGCCGAGCTGCTGACGAAGCGCTCGTCCATGCTGCGGCTGCGATCGAGCAGCAACGCGATCTCGGCGCCCTGCCCCACCCGCTCGACCGCGTACTCGGCGCGGTACATCCCGGCCAGCGCCACCACGATGCTCGCAATGGCGAAGGCTCCCAGCACGCGCAGCAGCCACTTGAGCAGCACCGAAGGGCGGTCCGCCGGCAGCAGCGCGAGCCATGAATGGCGCTGGGTCGCGCGGCCGTCGCGCCACAGCGGCAGCAGTGCCAGCGGCAGCAGGCAGAGCCAGGCCGGGTGCGCCCAGCCGATCGAGTCGAGCGGGTTCATCGCCATCTCACGCCCGTCCCCGCTCGATGTCGAAGCAGCGCCGGCAGAAGTCACGCAACCACAGGCGATCGGCCTCGAGCGGCGCCTGCCCGCCGAAGAAGAAGCGCTCCGAGCGCTCGAAGAACTGCAGCATCTCGCCACGCACCGCCGCGTAGGCCGGCTGCTCGGCCACGAAGCGATCGACCGCGCCGGCATGGAGCACGCGGCGGGCCGTGGCATCGAGCGCCGCATGCAGGGTGCGCCACGCGTCCAGCCATTCATCGGTCGGTGCGGTCACCAGCACGCCCTGGAGCTGTCGGCGCGCCCGCGCGAACGGCCGCTGCCGACGTCGCCACCACGGCCAGCCCAGATAGACCATCGCCAGATGGGCCAGCGGCAGCAGCGCCAACGCGGCATACAGGCCCAGGCGTCGCCGCTCCGGCAGGGTGTCGACCCGCAGCGCCGGCGTATCGGGGCGCAGGGTGCCCAGGCCGGCCCGCAACGGCGCCTCGACCGGGGCCAGCGGTGCGAGGCCGACCGGCGCGAAATCGATGCGCAGCTCTTCGCCACGCGGCTGGCCGTCGAAGCGCAGCGTGAACGACGGCAGGTCCAGCACCACCGGTTCGCTGGGCGCGCGGAACACCTGGTAATCGAACCCCAGGGTGTAGCGCCGGCCCCGCAGCGTGGGCCGCCAATCCTGCGTGACCCGCCGCAGCTCGAAGGAGTGCCCGATCCGCCCAGGCGTCGGGATCGACGCCTCGTCCAGCGTCAGGCGGCCCGGCACGTCGAGCACGATGGTTCGCGTGAGCACGTCGCCCACCCGATGACCGTAGGCCCGTGGATCGTTGACCTGCGCGACGATCGGCTCGGTGTCCTCGGCATCGGCCGCAGCGAGGCCGCTCGCCGACAGCAGGCCGCAGGCGACGGCGAGCATGGCCGCCCGTGCAGCGTCACCGGGCCGGGACGTGCCGCGCGGAAGGCGCCGGATTGCCACGCTCAGCCCTGCACGAAATGGGCGCTCACCGCATCGGCCCGGTAGCCGTCGTCGAGGACGAGCGGATCGAGCGATGCCGGTGGAACAGCGCCTGCAACGCGGCGCGCCGCCCGGCCTGGACGGCGCGCCAGCGCTCGCGCAGCGCCGGCCGCACCCAGACCAGCGTCTGCTCGCCGCTTTCGGGGTCGGCCAGCTGGATCAGGCCGTTGCGGGGGCGGGTCGAACTCCTGCCGATCCCACACCATCACCGGCACCACCTCGTGATGGGCCAGCCCCCCCAGCACGGTCTCGAGATCGGCGATCGGCAGGTGGAAATCGGACACCAGGAAGACCAGCGCGCGCCGGTGCGGCAGCGCACGCGCCGCCTCAGCCAGACCGATCGCCGAGCCCTGCGGATCGAGCCGGCGCAGGCGTTGCGCCAGCAGGCCGCCGAGGCCGCGCCGGCGCGTCGGCGGCAGCAGCCAGTCGCGCCGCAACCGCTCGTCGCAACCGATGAAGCCGAAGGAGTCGCCGGCGCGCCACGCCGACTCGGCCGCTGCCTGCGTGAAGTCGGCCAGCACGTCGAGCTTGCGGCGCACGCCGCGGTAGCCCATCGAGGCAGACAGGTCCGCGATCACGACGACCGCCACCGCCTTGCGTTCGCTGAACACGCGCACCTGCCATTGACCGAAGGCGTCGCGCAGGCTGGCGTGCACGTCGATGCGCCGCGTGTCGGGCGCTTGCGTGAGCGGCACGTGGCCGCGGAACTCGAGGCCGGCCTCGCCGCGCCGGCTGCGGTGCGCACCCGGCACGTGGCCGGCGGCGCCGTGCCGCACACGGTAGTGGAACTCGCGCACTGCAGGGGCCGCCGGCTTCACGGCGCGGCCACCTTCGAGACGATGCCCTCCATGAGGGCCGCAATGATCTCGGTGCGCCGCAATTCGTAGACCGGCTGCAGGCAAAGGCGGTGGGCGATGGTCTCGTAGAACACCGAGCGCAGGTCCTCCGGCGTGGCGTAGCTGCGGCCGTCCAGCCAGGCTGCAGTACGCGCGGCCCGCAGCATCAGACTCATGCCGCGCGGGCTGGCGCCCGCGAGCATCAGGTCGGCGGTGTCGGCCTCATCCAGTGCCACGCCGTAGTCGGCCGGCGCGGCGGTGGCGCGCCACAGGTGCAGCGCATAGTCGCGCAGCGCCTCGGACGCCTGCACGCCGCGCTGCACCGCCGCCGCCACGGCCGGCAACTCGCGGTAGGGCAGCATGCCGGCCGGCAACTCGTCGATCAGCGCATCGGTGTCGTGGAAGCGCGGGTCGAACATCAGCGCGCGGCGATCCTCGTCGCTGGCCGGCGCGTCGATGGTGATCTCCATCATGAAGCGGTCGCGCGCCGCGGAGGAGATCTCGAAGGTCTCCTCGCGTTCGACACGGTTGCGGTCGGCGAACACCAGCAGGTGCGGGAACCGGAACTCGCGGTTGAACGCCGTCAGGCTGCGTTCGGCCATCACGCGCAGCAGCAGCGCATGCACCTGGGGGCGTGCACGGTTGATCTCGTTGAAGAAGAAGATGGCCAGCTCGTCGCCGTGCTGCGTCAACGGTCCCGGGTCGACCTGCGGTCGCCCCTCGCTGCTGATGTGTGTGTGGTAGACGAGGTCGTTGGGCATCAGGTCGATCGTGCCCTCGGTGCGCCCGAAAGCGCCACCGATCAGGTGCGCCACGCTGCGCAGCAGCGTCGTCTTGCCGACTCCCACGTCGCCCTGCAACAGCACGTGTCCGCGGGCGAACACCGCCATCGTGATCAACCGCAGGGCGCGCTGCTGCCCGATCACTGCGCGCGCCGCCAGCGACTCCAGCTGCAGCGCCCGCTCGCGCCAGTCGCTCAGCTGCGCGTCATTCAACTCCATGGGGCTCCTTCGCGGGTCTGGACGGACCCGATGAAAACGAGCATGTCAAAGCCATGAGACGAACACAAGCTGCGGGCTTCCCCGTGGTGCTCCGCAAAGGAGCAAATCAGACCTGCAGAGCTGTCGTCTTCTTGACCGTGCGCAGCACGAGCATCGAATTCGACCGCAGCACGCCCGGCAGGCGCATCAGCACCTGGGTGTGGAAGCGCTCCAGGTCGTCCGCATCCTTGTAGGTGAAGCGGATCAGGTAGTCGTTGGTGCCGGCGACGTAGAAGCAGTCGAGGATGCTCGGCACGTCGAGCACGGCCCGCTCGAAGGCCTCGATCGCCACCGTGGTCAGCCGCTCCAGGTTGACGATCGTGTAGCTGGTGCCCGGCTGGCCGACGGCGCGCGGGTTGATCAGTGCCACGTAGCCGGCGATCACCCCGCCGTCCTCGAGCTGCTTGACCCGTCGCAGGCAGGCTGAGGGCGACAGATGGACGCGCTGCGCGAGGTCCTGGTTCGAGACCCGGCCGTCGGTCTGGAGCTCGCGCAGGATGCTCCGGTCGACGGCATCGAGCTGCGCATCCGATTGCTTGCGATCCTGCTTGTTTGCCATCGTATTTCAGTATTTATTGATTTATTCGAATTTTATGCGAATCACGCGGGTTCATCCCGGCCGTTTGCGCAAGCACATTGCGTCACGCGACGACTAGACTGAAGTCCAGTGACACACCGCCGCGGCAGCATGCGTCGCGCGCTTGCAAGGACCGGTTCCATGACCACAGACCTCGACGCCTACTGGATGCCCTTCACCGCCAACCGGCAGTTCAAGAAGGCGCCGCGGCTGTTGTCCAAGGCCTCGGGCATGCATTTCTGGACGCCCGAGGGCCGCGAGGTGCTGGACGGCATCGCCGGGCTGTGGTGCGTCAACGCGGGCCACGCCCGCCCGAAGATCGTCGAGGCCATCCGTGCCCAGGCGCTGGAGCTCGACTTCGCTCCGCCCTTCAACATGGCTCACCCCAAGGCCTTCGAGCTGGCGGAGCGTCTGGTCCAGCTGACGCCGGCCGGGCTGAACAAGGTCTTCTACACGAACTCGGGCTCGGAGTCGGTCGAGACCGCGCTGAAGATGGCGATCGCCTACCACCGCGCCCGCGGGGAAGGCTCGCGCACCCGGCTGATCGGTCGCGAGCGCGGCTACCACGGCGTCAACTTCGGCGGCATTTCGGTAGGCGGCATGGTCGCCAATCGCAAGATGTTCGGATCGATGCTGACCGGCGTCGATCACATCCGCCACACACACGATCCGGCGCGCAACGCCTTCTCGATCGGCCAGCCGCAGCACGGCGCCGAACTGGCCGACGACCTGGAGCGTCTGGTGGCGCTGCACGACGCCAGCACGATCGCCGCAGTGATCGTCGAGCCGGTCGCCGGTTCCACCGGCGTGCTGCTGCCGCCGCAGGGCTACCTGGAGCGCTTGCGCGCGATCTGCGACAAGCACGGCATCCTGCTGATCTTCGACGAGGTGATCACCGGGTTCGGTCGCACCGGCGCGCCGTTCGCGGCACAGCGTTTCGGCGTTACGCCCGATCTGATGACGGTCGCCAAGGGTCTGACCAACGGCTGCGTGCCGATGGGTGCGGTGTTCGCGAAGCAGCACATCCACGATGTGTTCATGAACGGCCCGGAGCACCTGATCGAGTTCTTCCACGGCTACACCTACTCCGGCCACCCACTGGCCTGCGCCGCGGCGCTCGGCACGCTCGACACCTATGCCGAGGAAGGCCTGCTGACGCGCGCGTCGGAAATGGAGGCTTATTTCGCCGACGCGCTGCACAGCCTGAAGGGCCTGCCGCACGTGATCGACATCCGCAACATCGGGCTGGTCGGCGGCATTGAGCTGGCACCGATCGACGGCTCACCGGGCAAGCGCGCGTTCGACATCTTCCTCGAGTGCTGGGAACGCGGCGTGCTGATCCGCACCACCGGCGACACCGTGGCGCTGTCGCCGCCGCTGATCATCTCGAAGACGCACGTCGACCAGATCGTCGGCACGCTGGCCGACGCGCTGAAACGTGCGGGCTGAGCCCGCCCCGGCAGCCCCTTCTTCCCCTCGCGCAACCCCTTTCTCCGAGAGCACTGCCTAGCGCCTACCGTATGAGCCTCCTTCGCGCCGATCAGGACCTCACGCGAGACTCGTATTACGCCGCCACCGCGCCGCGTGAGGCGGATCTGCCGCCGTTGCAGGAGGACCTGACAGCCGATGTCGCGGTGGTCGGCGGTGGCCTGGCCGGCCTGTCGGCCGCCATCGAACTGGCCGATCGCGGCTTCAACGTGGTGCTGCTCGAGGCGCGGCAGATCGGCTGGGGGGCTTCCGGCCGCAACGGCGGCCAGGCGATCCATGGGCTGGCCTGCGACCAGTCGGAGATCGAGGCGCAACTCGGGCTCGCCGAGGCGCAGCGCATCTGGAACATGTCGATCGAGGCGCTCGACCTGATCCGCGCGCGCTGCCGCCGCTTTGCCATCGACTGCGACTGGCAGGACGGCTACCTGGGCCTGGCCGTCAATGCTCGCAAGGCGCGCGAACTGCAGACCTGGCACGAGCGCATGGCCAGCGTCTACGGCTACCCAATGCAGTGGATCGCTCCCGACGAACTGCCCCGCTGGATCGCCAGCCCGCGTTTCCACAGCGGCCTGCACGATGCGCGCTCCGGTCACCTGCACCCATTGAAGTACAGCCTGGGGTTGGCCCGCGCGGCGCGTTCACTCGGGGTGCGCCTGTTCGAGCACTCCGCGGTCACCGCGCTCGAACAGGCCGCGGCCCCCGGCACCTCCAGCACCGTGCGCACCGCGTACGGCAGCGTGCGGGCACGGCAGGTGCTGCTGGCTGGCAATGTCTACCTGCAGGAGCTCGCGCCGCAGATCGCACCGTCGCTCAACGCCCGCATCATGCCGGTCGGCACCTACATCGTGTGTTCCGAGCCGCTCGATCAGGCTCGCTGCGACGCCCTGATCCCGTCGCGCTCGGCGGTGTGCGACACCAACTTCGTGCTTGACTACTTCCGGCCGACCGCCGACGCCCGCCTGCTGTACGGCGGCCGCGTGAGCTACAGCACGGTGACTCCGGCGAACCTCGCGGCAGGCATGCAGCAGCGCATGGTCGCCACCTTCCCCCAACTCGCCGGCACGCGCATCGACCACGCCTGGGGCGGCTTCGTCGACATCTCGATGAATCGAGCACCCGATTTCGGGCGCCTGCCCGCACGCGGTGCGGGCGGCGGCGCGGCCACCGCGTCGAACATCTATTACCTGCAAGGCTTCTCCGGTCACGGGCT
This sequence comes from Methylibium sp. T29-B, assembly GCF_000576225.1. Taxonomy (NCBI): domain Bacteria; kingdom Pseudomonadati; phylum Pseudomonadota; class Betaproteobacteria; order Burkholderiales; family Sphaerotilaceae; genus Methylibium; species Methylibium sp. T29-B. Next base: position 52,593 of record NZ_AZSN01000005.1, read on the forward strand.
GGCGCTCACCGGGCTGGCCGGCCAACTGGTGGCCGAGGCGATGGCCGGCGACGCCTCGCGCTTCGACACCTTCGCACGCCTGAAACACCACGCCTTTCCCGGCGGCCGTCTGCTGCGCACGCCCGCGCTGGTGCTCGGCATGGCGTACTACCGACTGAAGGACGCCCTGTGATGCCCTTCCGCCCCCTCCTCCGTCCTGGCGAGACAGTCTGCTGCAGCGTGGCATGCTGCTTGCACACCATGGCTGCATCCGGCATGCCTCGCACCCCGACTGTGCTCCTGTGCGACTCGCCTCATGAACCGCCCTGACCTCCCTCGCGCTCCGGCCCGCGCTGTCGTGCTGGTGCCGGCCTGCAACCGCATCATCGGCCTGCACCCCTTCCACGTGGCCGGGCAGAAGTACATCGACGCGGTTCGCCTGGCCGGCTGCCTGCCGCTGGTGGTGCCATCGGCCCAGGCGCACGAGATCGATGAGTTGCTCGACCTCGCCGACGGCGTGTTCCTGACCGGCTCGCCAAGCAACGTGCACCCGCGCCACTTCGACGAGGTGGTGCACGACCCCAGCCTGCCGCTCGACCCGGTGCGCGACGACTGGACGCTGCCGCTGATCCCGCGTGCGCTCGAGCGCGGCATCCCGCTGTTCGCCATCTGCCGCGGCTTCCAGGAAACCAACGTGGCCCTGGGTGGCACGCTGCACCAGGCGGTGCAGGAGCGGCCGGGACTGATGGACCATCGCTCTGACGACGCCCAGGCGGTGGACGTGCAGTACGGCCCGGCTCACGCCGTGAGCGTGGTCCCCGGCGGCCTGCTCGACACCCTGCTCGGCGGCGCCGACTTCAAGGTCAACAGCCTGCACGGCCAGGGCGTGAACCGCCTGGCCCCGGGGCTGCGCGCAGAGGCTACAGCCCCGGACGGCATCATCGAGGCTTTCAGCCTGCCTTCGGCGCCGGCCTTCAACCTCGGGGTGCAGTGGCACCCCGAATGGCAGGCGCGCGACAACCCGGTGTCGATGAAGCTGCTGCGCGCCTTCGGTGACGCCTGCCGCAGCTTCCGTGAACTCAACCGTGAATCCGTCCGCGAGCGTCCTCGCGTGCCCTAGATCCCTGCCAGGCTCCGCAACGACCGCGGAGCTCGATGCGACGGCGCGCCGCTCCCCTCCCAAAGCGCGCAGCGAATGAAACAGGTGACTTATGGTGGTCCGCGACAACTTCACATTCAGCGAACTCGAACAGTGGCTCAACGAACGCCGCGTGACGGAGATCGAGTGCCTCGTGCCCGATCTCACCGGCGTGGCACGCGGCAAGATCCTGCCGCGCGAGAAGTTCACCGAAGACCGCGGCATGCGGCTGCCCGAGGCGGTGGTCGCGATGGGCGTGACCGGCGAATTCCCGGAGGAAGGGCCGTACTACGACGTCATCAGCCCGACCGACCAGGACATGCACCTGCGTCCCGACCCGACCACGGTGCGTATCGTGCCCTGGGCGACCGACCCCACCGCGCAGGTGATCCACGACTGCTTCGACCGCAACGGCAAGCTGGTGCCGTTCGCGCCGCGTTCGGTGCTGCGCCGGGTCTGCGAGCTGTTCGAGTCCGAGGGCTGGAATCCGGTGGTCGCGCCCGAACTGGAGTTCTACCTGGTGGCGCGCAACACCGATCCCGACGTGCCGCTGAAGGCCCCGGTCGGCCGCAGCGGCCGCTCCGAGACCTCGCGCCAGGCCTACTCGATCGATGCGGTCAACGAGTTCGATCCGCTGTTCGAGGACGTGTACGACTACTGCGAGAAGATGGAGCTCAACGTCGACACGCTGATCCACGAAGTGGGTGCCGGCCAGATGGAGATCAACTTCTTCCACGCCCACCCGCTGGGTCTGGCCGACGAGGTGTTCTTCTTCAAGCGTACGGTGCGCGAGGCGGCGATGCGCCACAACATGTTCGCCACCTTCATGGCCAAGCCGATCGCCGGCGAGCCGGGCAGCGCGATGCACATCCACCAGAGCATCGTCAGCAAGGCCACCGGCCGCAACATCTTCAGCAATGCCGACGGCACGCCGAGCCAGGAGTTCTACTGGTACATCGGCGGCCTGCAGAAGTACGTGCCGGCGGCGATGGCGCTGTTCGCCCCCTACGTGAACAGCTACCGCCGCCTGGTGCGCTCGAACGCCGCACCGATCAACATCCAGTGGGGCACCGACAACCGCACCGTCGGCATCCGCTCGCCGGTCGCCACCGCGGCCGCCCGACGCATCGAGAACCGCGTCATCGGCGCCGACGCCAACCCCTACGCTGCGCTGGCCGCCACGCTGGCCTGCGGTTACCTGGGCATCAAGAACCGCATCGAGCCCACGCCGGAATGCAAGGGCGACGCCTACCTGGGCGACTTCCAGCTGCCGCGCAGCCTGGGCGAGGCGCTCGAGCTGCTGCGTGCCGAGAAGGATCTGGCCGAGGTGCTGGGCGAGTCCTTCGTCACCGTCTACACCGAGGTCAAGGAGATCGAGTACGCCGAGTTCATGAAGGTGATCTCACCGTGGGAGCGTGAACACCTCCTCCTGCACGTCTGACCGAGCGGAGCGAACGAAATGAGCCGAACCACGCAAGACTGGCAGGCCGCCGACGCGGCGCACTTCCTGCACCCCTTCACCGACTTCGACGCCCTGGCGAAGAAGGGCTCGCGCATCATCGAGCGAGCCGAGAACATCTACCTCTGGGACAGCGAGGGCCACAAGATCCTCGACGCGATGAGCGGGCTGTGGTGCGTCAACGTCGGCTACGGCCGGCAGGAACTGATCGACGCCGCGACCGCCCAGCTCAAGCAGTTGCCCTTCTACAACGCCTTCTTCCAGACCGCCACCCCGCCGGCGATCGAGCTGGCGGAGCTGCTGAGCGAGGTGACGCCGCCGCAGTTCAGGCACGTGTTCTTCTCGGGCTCCGGCTCCGAGGGGAACGACACCGTGGTGCGCATGGTGCGTCGCTACTGGGACGTGCTCGGGCAGCCCAAGCGCAAGGTGATCATCAGCCGAAACAATGCCTACCATGGCTCGACGATGGCCGGCGCCTCGCTCGGCGGCATGAGCGGCATGCACGCCCAGGGCGGCCTGCCGATCCCCGACATCACCCACATCGAGCAGCCCTACTGGTACGAGCTGGGCCGCCCGCAGGGTCTGAGCCGCGACGACTTCGGACGCCTTGCTGCAAGCTGGCTGGAGAAGAAGATCCTCGAGGTCGGGCCCGAGCGCGTGGCCGCCTTCATCGGCGAGCCGGTCCAGGGCGCCGGCGGCGTGATCATCCCGCCGGCCACCTACTGGCCCGCCATCCAGGCGATCTGCGACAAGTACGGCATCCTGCTGGTGTCCGACGAGGTGATCTGCGGCTTCGGCCGCACCGGCCGCTGGTGGGGCTGCGAGACCATGGGCACCCGCCCCGACCTGATGACCTTCGCCAAGGGCGTGACCTCCGGCTACATCCCGCTGGGCGGCGTGATGGTCGGCGAGCGTGTCGCCCGGGTGCTGATCGAACAGGGCGGCGAGTTCAACCACGGCTATACCTACAGCGGCCATCCGGTGGCCTGCGCCGTGGCCCTGGCGAACATCCGCCTGATCCAGCGCGAGCGGCTGGTGGACCGGGTGCGCGACGACCTCGGCCCCTACCTGGCCCAGCACTTCGAGGCGCTGAAGGCCCATCCGCTGGTCGGCGACGCCGAGACCTGCGGCCTGATGGGGGCGGTGATGCTGGCCAGGGACAAGGCCAGCGGCACGCCATTTGCATCCGATCTGGAGGTCGGCATGGTCTGCCGTGGGCACTGCTTCGGCAACGGGCTGATCATGCGCGCGGTTGGCGACAGAATGATCATCGCGCCACCGCTGGTGATGACCCGCGACCAGATCGACGAGATGATGGTGCTGATCAAGCGTTGCCTGGATCTGACATGGGCGGACGTCAAGGCCCGGGGCTGGGTCTGACCGAATTGCCTGGGGGTCATCGTCTCGGGGAAGCTGTGCGTTAGCGCGTTGCGTTCTTACTTTGTCTTTGTCTCAACCCGGAGGATTCCATATGAAGCTGTTGTCGTCGCGCCGTGCGGTCGGTGCCCTGGGCCTGGTCGCCAGCGTCGCTGCCGCGTGCGGCCTGCTGAGCAGCCCGGTGCATGCTCAGGAGGAGAAGGTCCTCAATGTCTACAACTGGTCCGACTACATTGCCGAGGACACGCTGGCCAACTTCGAGAAGGAAACCGGCATCAAGGTTCGCTACGACAACTTCGACAACAACGAGATCGTCCATGCCAAGCTGGTGGCCGGCAAGACCGGCTACGACGTGGTGGTGCCCTCCTCCTACTGGGCCAAGCTGCAGGCCGACGGCGGCCTCCTGCAGAAGCTGGACAAGGCGCAGCTGCCGAATCTGAAGCACCTCGACCCGGCGCTGCAGGAGCAGCTCGCCAAGCTCGACCCGGGCAACCAGTACCAGGTCAACTGGCTGTGGGGCTACACCACCGTCGGCATCAACGTCGACAAGGTCAAGGCCGCCCTGGGCAACCTGCCGATGCCCGACAACGCCTGGGACCTGGTCTTCAAGCCGGAGTACATCTCCAAGCTCAAGAGCTGCGGCGTGAGCATGCTGGACTCCGCCACCGAGGTGGTCCCGGCGGCCCTGCACTACCTGGGCAAGCCCGCGTACAGCAAGAACCAGGCTGACTACGCCGGCGTCGCACCGCTGCTCAAGAGCGTGCGGCCCTACGTGACGCTGTTCAGCTCGTCCGGCTACATCAACGACATGGCCAACGGCTCGATCTGTCTTGCACTGGGTTGGTCGGGCGACATCAACATCGCGAGGCAGCGCGCCATCGACGGCAAGACCGGCCAGAAGATCGAGGCCCTGATCCCGAAGACCGGCGGCGTGCTGTTCTTCGATGTGATGGTGATCCCGGCCGATGCCCCGCACCCCGGCAATGCCCACAAGTTCATCAACTACATCCTGCGGCCCGAGGTGGCGGCCAGCCTGACCAACAAGGTGTTCTACGCCAACCCGAACAAGGAATCGAAGAAGTTCGTCAAGCCCGAGATCGCCGGCAATGCCACCGTGTTCCTGAACGAGGCCGACCTGAAGAAGATGGCCGCGCCCGACAGCATCGGCAGCGACATCCGGCGGACCATGACGAGGCTGTACACGTCGTTCAAGACCGGCATCTGACCGTTCGGCCATAACGAGGGAGGGCGTGATGGCGAACGACAACGGCGGCGCAAAGGCCGCCAGCGGCTACCTGCAGATCCAGGACGTGGTGAAGGACTTCGGCGGCGGTGCCGTCGCGGTCAACCACGTCAGCATCGACATCGCCCAGGGCGAAATCTTTGCGCTGCTGGGCTCGTCGGGCTGCGGCAAGACCACGCTGCTGCGGATGCTGGCGGGCTTCGAGACGCCGACGTCCGGGCGCATCGTGCTCAACGGGCAGGACCTGGCCGGCATGCCGCCCTACGAGCGGCCGATCAACATGATGTTCCAGTCGTATGCGCTGTTCCCGCACCTCACGGTGTGGGACAACATCGCGTTCGGCCTGCGTCGCGACGGCATGCCCCGGGATGAGGTCGCGCAGCGGGTCGACGCGATGCTCAAGCTGGTCCAGCTCGGCAAGTACGGCAAGCGCAAGCCGCACCAGCTCTCGGGTGGTCAGCAGCAGCGCGTCGCGCTGGCGCGCAGCCTGGCCAAGCGGCCCAAGCTGCTGCTGCTCGACGAGCCGCTCGGCGCGCTCGACAAGAAGCTGCGCGAGGAAACGCAGATCGAGCTGGTCAACATCATCGAGGAGGTCGGCGTGACCTGCGTGATGGTGACGCACGACCAGGAAGAAGCCATGACCATGGCCTCGCGCATCGCGATCATGAGCGAGGGCAAGGTGCTGCAGGTCGGTGCGCCGGCCGACGTCTACGAGACGCCGGCCACGCGCTTCGTGGCCGACTTCATCGGCAACGTGAACCTGATGGAAGGGACACTGAGCGAGGACCACCCCGATCACGTGGTGATCTCCTGCAAGGACTGCAGCCACCTCGTCGGTCACGGCATCACCGGTACCGAGGGCATGACGGTCAGCGTCGCGGTGCGACCCGAGAAAATCGGCCTCGGCCCCGACGAACCACCGGGCCCGCACAACCGCGCGCGCGGCACGATCAAGGACCTGTCCTACTTCGGCAGCTTCACCGTCTACCACCTCCAGCTCGACAGCGGCGCCGTGCTGAAGATCAGCCAGAGCAACGTCGAGCGGCATCGCGACGTCGAGCTGACCTGGGGCGACACCGCCTGGGCCTCGTGGTCGCCGTCGTCGCAAGTGGTGCTGACGCAATGAGCGGCGGCCCCGACCTGATGGCGAGGGTACGGCAGGTGCCGCTGCTGGGGCGTCTGGCCGGCCTGCTGGGCGGCCGGCGCTCCGTCATCGGCATCCCCTACGTCTGGCTGCTGGTGTTTTTCCTGTTTCCGTTCCTGATCGTCATGAAGATCAGCGTCTCCGAAATGGAGAACGTGCACTTCAAGGACCTGATCACGGTCAGCGACGGCGTGATGAACCTGTCGCTGAAGTTCAGCAACTACATCTACATCACGCAGGACGACCTCTATTTCTCCACTTACCTGTCGAGCCTGAAGTACGCCGCCGTCACGACGGTGCTGTGCCTGGCGATCGGCTACCCCTTCGCCTACTTCATGGCGCGCGCCAAGGCGACGCTGCAGCCGGCGCTGCTGATGCTGGTGATGTTGCCGTTCTGGACCTCGTTCCTGCTGCGCGTCTACGCGTGGAAGGGGCTGCTGGGCGAGAACGGCTGGGTCGCCGACCTGTTGATCGCGCTGCGCATCGACCACCTGTTGCTGGCCGGCGGCCTGATTCCCTCGCTCGGCAAGTTCATGAACTCGCCGTTCTCGCTGGTGATCGGCATGGTCTACACCTACCTGCCGTTCATGATCCTGCCGCTGTACGCGAACCTGTCCAAGATGGACCTGCGGCTGCTGGAGGCGGCCACCGACCTGGGCGCCACGCCGGCCACAGCCTTCTGGAAGATCACCGTGCCGCTGTCCAAGGCCGGCATCATCGCCGGCTCGATGCTGGTGTTCATCCCCTGCGTCGGCGAGTTCGTGATTCCCGAACTGCTGGGCGGGCCGCAGACGCTGATGATCGGCCGCGTGCTGTGGGACGAATTTTTCAGCAACAACGACTGGCCGATGGCATCGACCGTCGCGGTGGTGATGATCCTGCTGATCATCGTGCCGCTGGCGATCTTCAACCGCTACCAGGCCCAGACGCAGGAGGCCCGGCGATGAGCAGCGGACGCCGTACCCTGTTCGGCGCCGGCTTCGCGCGGCTGTTCGCCCGGGGCTGGCTGGGCGCCGGCTACCTGTTCCTGTACCTGCCGATCGTCGCGCTGGTCATCTACTCGTTCAACGATTCGCCGCTGCCCAGCGTCTGGGCCGGCTTCACGCTGAAGTGGTACGCCAAGCTCGCCACCGACAACGAGATGCTCTCGGGCCTGTGGCTGAGCCTGAAGATCGCCTTCTTCACGGCCTGCGGCTCGGTGGTGCTCGGCACGCTGGCGGCCTTCGCGCTGGTGAAATACACGCGCTTTCGCGGCCGCACGCTGTTCGGCGGCATGGTGAGCGCGCCGCTGGTGATGCCCGAAGTGATCGTCGGCCTGTCGCTGCTGCTGATGCTGGTGTCGGTGCAGCGTGCGCTGGGCTTCCCGGAGCGCGGCACGCTGACCATCTGGCTCGGCCACCTGCTGCTCGGGATGGCCTACGCCACCGTCGTCGTGCAGGCGAGATTGCAGGAACTCAACCCGCAGCTCGAGGAAGCGGCGATGGACCTGGGCGCGCGGCCGGCGCAGGTGTTCACGCTGGTCACGCTGCCGATGATCGCGCAGTCGCTGGTCTCGGCGTGGCTGCTCACCTTCACCATCTCGCTCGACGACGTGGTGTTGTCGGCCTTCCTGTCCGGGCCGGGCTCGACCACGATGCCGCTGGTGATCTTCTCGCGCGCGCGCCTGGGCGTGAATCCCAGCGTCAACGCAATGGCGACCGTGATCATCACCATCGTGTTCATCGGTGTGATCACGGCGAGCTACCTGATCGCCCGCGCCGAGCGCGAACGCAGCCGCGCCATGGCGCAGGCGCAACGCGACGGCGGCTGACGAATCCCTGCCACCCCGAAGAAAACCGAACAACCGTCAACAGGAGTCCCGACCGATGAAGAACCTGCAATCCACGGCGCTTGTGCTCGCGCTGGCCGCGGCCTTCCCCGCCGCCCGGGCGCAGAGCAATGCCGACCTCCTCAAGGAACTGCAGTCGCTGAAGGACCGCGTGACCGAGCTCGAGAGCAAGCTCAAGTCGGCCGAGAGCAAGGCCGCCGCACCGGCCGCGGCGCCCGCCGCAGCGCAATGGGGCATGACGCCGGAGCAGGCGCAGGAGTTCGCGCGCGTTCAGGTCAAGACCGAGTCGATCGAGGACAACCTCGAGGCCTGGGGTTTCAAGGGCCTGACGATCACCGGTTACGTGGAGCCGGTCTTCATCTACAACCAGCGCCAGGACCGCGCAGGTTTCCAGTTCCTCAACCAGCAGGGTGACGGCTATTTCTACGACACGTCCTACATGGGCGCGGCGTCGATCGACTTCACCAAGGAAACCGACAGCGGTACGCGCTGGAAGCTCACCCTGACGCCGAACCGCGGCGTCGGTGCCGCCATCGACGGCCTGAGCATCGTGCAGGAGGCCTCGGTCTCGGTGCCGCTCGGCGACCTGCAGACGCGGCTGATCGCCGGTCAGATTCCGGACTGGTCAGGCTACGAGTACCAGCAGCCCACGCTCAACCCCTTTACCACCCACAACCTGCTGTACGACTTCACGCTGCCGCTCGGCTACACCGGCGTCGGACTCGACGTGACCAGCGGCAAGTGGTGGATGCGCGGCATGATCGCCAACGTCAACGCCACCCAGCGCGGCCCGGGCGAGAAGTCGCCGGCGCTGGTCTACCGCGTCGACTACTCCAAGGGCGAGTTCAACGGCTTCGGCTTCGCCGGCCTGCACGGCAAGTCACCGAACTTCAATACCGGCTACAACACCATGGCCCACCTGTTCGAGGTGGACGGCTACTTCATCCGCGGTGACTGGACGGTCCAGGGTCAGCTCAGCTACGGCCAGCAGAAGGAAGGCGCGGTCACGCCCGATGCCTCGGGCCGTTACCGCGATGCGCGCTGGTACGGCGTCTCGGGCCTCGCCGGCTACGCGATCACGCCGCGATTGCAGGGCCTCGTGCGCGCCGACTATCTCAAGAACGAGAAGAACGGCGGCGGTCTGTACACCTACAACGGCTACTCGTTCATCGATGAGAACGGCTTGCTGGTCTACGGCAACGACGGCCGCAACGGCATCGGCCCGGATCTCGCCGGTGACCTGGACCGCGGCGCGAACCGCTACGCGCTGACAGTGGGCCTGAAGTACGCACTCAACCAGAACACCACGCTGAAGGCGGAGTACCGCTTCGACGGCGCGGATCGCGCCGTGTTCGAGGATGTCGACGGCGGCGGCTTCAAGAAGACCAACCAGCTGCTCGGGGCCTCGATCGTCGTGTTCTTCTGAACCGTGTCCTGCCGCGGCCCCGGCTGCGGCAGGACCCTCCAACCATGGTCCGGCGCCCTCTCCCCTTCCACACCGCCGCCACCGCCGCCGAGCCGGGCGGTCCGGCGCCGGAGCGGCGGCTGCGCGGCGATCCGCGCTTCGAGACGCTGAACCACTACACCGATCCGAGCGGACAGTTCTTCTCCGGCGTCTGGTCGGGTGGCATCGGCGCCTGGCGCGTGGTGTACGCGGACCATGAGGAGGAGTTCTGCCAGCTGCTCGAAGGCGAAGTGCAGCTCACCGATGCCGACGGCGCGCAGACCCGCCTGAAAGCCGGCGACGCCTTCGTGGTGCCGGGCGGCTACCAGGGTGTGTGGGAGAACCTCACGCCGGTGAAGAAACTGTACGCGATCATGATCCTGAAGGAGACCCCATGACCACCGCCACGATCGACTGGCATGCCCGCTCCGCCGCCCTGACGTTGGATGGGCGCGCCGTGATCGGCGGCGAGCGCCATCCGGCACGGGCCGGCGAATCCTTCGACTGCATATCGCCGATCGACGGCCGCGTGCTCGGTCGCGTGGCGCGTGGCCAGTCGGCCGACATCGACGACGCGGTCGCCTCGGCACGTGCCGCCTTCGACGACGGCCGCTGGTCGCGGCGCCCCCCGGCCGCGCGCAAGCGCGTGCTGCAGGCCTTCGCCGAGAAGATCCTCTCCGCGAAGGAGGAACTCGCGCTGCTCGAGACGCTGGACATGGGCAAGCCCATCCAGTATTCGCTCAGCGTCGACGTGCCCTCCACCGCACGCTGCATCGCCTGGTATGCCGAGGCGATCGACAAGGTGTACGACGAGATTGCGCCCACCGGGCCCGGCGCGCTGGCGCTGATCCGTCGCGAGGCGATGGGCGTGATCGGCGCCATCGTGCCCTGGAACTACCCGATGATCATGGCCGCCTGGAAGCTCGGCCCCGCGCTGGCGGCCGGCAACTCGGTGGTGCTCAAGCCCAGTGAGAAGAGTCCGCTGACCGCGCTGCGCCTGGCCGAACTGGCGCTGGCTGCAGGCTTGCCACCCGGCGTGTTCAACGTGGTGCCCGGTTATGGCCACGAGGCCGGCGAGGCGCTGGCGCTGCACCCGCAGGTCGACGCGATCGGCTTCACCGGCTCCACCCGCGTGGGTCGCAAGATGCTGGAGTACGCCGGGCGCAGCAACCTCAAGCGCGTCTACAACGAGCTCGGCGGCAAGAGCGCCTTCCTGGTGTTTCCCGACTTCGATGACCTCGACCGCTGCGCCGCCACCGTGGCCGGCAGCATGTTCTTCAACCAGGGCGAAAGCTGCAACGCGCCCTCGCGGCTGCTGGTGCACGAGAGCATCGCCGACGACTTCGCGAGGCGCGTCGCCGCAGAGGCGCCGCAGTACCGACCCGCCGACCCGCTGGACGCCAAGACCGTGATGGGCGCGCTGGTCGACGACGGCCAGCTGCGCACGGTCATGGGCTACATCGATGCCGGACGGTCCGAAGGGGCCACCGTGCTGGCCGGGGGCACGCAGGCGCGCACCGACAGCGGCGGCTACTACGTCGAGCCCACGGTCTTCGACGGTGTGCGCAACGACATGAAGATCGCACGCGAGGAGATCTTCGGGCCGGTGCTGTCGATCATCCGCTTCAAGGACGAGGCCGAGGCGATCCGCCTCGCCAACGATTCGCCGTACGGCCTGCAGGCCAGCGTGTGGAGCTCGCACATCGATCGTGCGCACCGTGTCGCCGCATCGCTGCGTGCCGGTACGGTGCACGTGAACCAGTACGACGAGGACGACATCACCGTGCCCTTCGGTGGTTTCAAGCAGAGCGGCAATGGCCGCGACAAGTCGCTGCACGCCTTCGACAAGTACACGGAGCTGAAGACGACCTGGCTGCGCATCAACGCGGCCTGAAGACCTTGTTGGGGCCGCGTCGCCCACCAAGCAGGCAGAGGAGACGAGCATGAAGATCTCGCGCAACGAACAGCTGATGGCCCGCAAGGCGGCCGCCACGCCGCGCGGCGTGGGCGTGATGGCCGGCTTCTTCGCCGACCGCGCCGAGAACGCGCTTCTGTGGGACGTGCAGGGCCAGCGCTACATCGATTTCGCCGGTGGCATCGCGGTGCTCAACACCGGCCACCGCCATCCGAAGGTGGTGGCTGCCATCGAGGCCCAGCTGCAGCGCTTCACGCACAGCTGCTACCAGGTCGTGCCCTACGAGAGCTACGTCGCGCTGGCCGAGAAGCTCAACGCCATGACGCCCGGCAAGCACGCCAAGAAGACCGCCTTCTTCTCGACCGGCGCCGAGGCGGTGGAGAATGCCGTCAAGATCGCCCGCGCCCACACCCGGCGCGGCGGCGTGATCGCCTTCGGCGGTGCCTTCCACGGCCGCTCGCTGTTCGCGGTGGCGCTGACCGGCAAGGTGCAGCCCTACAAGGCCGGCTTCGGCCCCTTCCCGCCGGAGATCTACCACGCCCCCTTCCCTTGCCACGGCGCCTCGCTCGATGCGGCGAAGAAGGCGGTCGAGCAACTCTTCAAGGCCGACATCGAGCCCAGCCGCGTCGCGGCCATCGTGTTCGAGCCGGTGCAGGGCGAAGGCGGCTTCAACGTGATCCAGGCCGAGGCGGTGAAGTGGCTGCGCAAGCTGTGCGACGAGCACGGCATCGTGATGATCGCCGACGAGGTGCAGACCGGCTTCGGTCGCACCGGCAAGATGTTCGCGATGCAGCACTTCAACGTCGTGCCCGACCTGCTCGTCAGCGCCAAGAGCCTGGCCGCCGGCCTGCCGCTGTCGGCGGTGACCGGCAGCGCCGAGATCATGGACGCACCGGCCCCGGGTGGTCTGGGCGGCACCTATGCCGGCAACCCGCTGGCCATCGCCGCGGCCCACGCCGTGATCGAGGTGATGGCCGAGGAGAAGCTGCCCGAGCGCGGGCAACAGCTCGGCAACGAGCTCAAGACCCTGCTCAACGGCCTGCGGGCCGAGGTCCCGCAGATCGCCGACGTGCGCGGGCTGGGTGCGATGGTCGCGGTCGAGTTCCAGCACCCCAAGACCCAGGCGCCCGACGCCGACATGACCAAGCGCGTACAGGCCGAGGCGCTGCGCCGACACCTCATCCTGCTGAGCTGCGGCGTCGACGGCAACGTGCTGCGCTTCCTGTTCCCGCTGACCATCGAACATGCGGTGTTCGGCGAGGCCCTGGGCATCCTCAGCGATGCGCTGAAGGCAGCCTCGCGTGGCTGACGCGCCCAGTTCGCTCGCCGAGTTCGCACGCTCGGCGGGCGCGTCGCTCGCCGCCGAGGGCGTGCACACGCTGCTGGTGCAGTTCACCGACCTGCACGGCGTCGCCAAGGGCAAGCTGGTGCCGCTGCACCAGTTGGAGACCGTGCTGACCGATGGCGCCGGATTCGCCGGCCCGTCGATCTGGGGCACCGGCCTGCCGCGCACCGGCCCCAGGGCCGAGTACTACGCACGCGGTGACGCCGCCACGCTGCAGGCGTTGCCTTGGATGCCCGGTGTCGCTCGCCTCGTCGGCGACGGCTTCGTCAATGGCGGCGCCTTCGATGCCTGTCCACGCCAGGTGCTCAAGCGCGCCACGGCCCGCCTCGCCGCGCGCGGCTGGACGCTGCAGACCGGCATCGAGCCCGAGTTCTTCCTGCTCCGCCGCGAGGGCACGCGCTACGTGCCGGCCGACGATGCCGACCGGCTCGACAAGCCGAGCTACGACCTGAAGAGCCTGCCGCGCCAGCAAGGCTTCCTGCAGGCGCTGCGCGTCGCACTCGAAGGTGCTGGCTTGCAGGTCCTGCAGATCGACCACGAGGACGCCCACGGCCAGTACGAGCTGAACTTCCGCCACGACGAGGCACTGCGCAGCGCCGACCATGTGATGCTGTTCAAGCTGGCCGCGCACGCGCTCGCCGAACAGCGTGGCTGCGTGTTCTCGATGATGCCCAAGCCCTTCGCCAACCAGCCGGGCAGCGGGCTGCATTTCCACGTGTCACTGTGGGACGCTGGGCGTTGCCTGTTCGACGCGGCCGATGCCGCCGAGCCACTGTCGCGGCTCGGACGACAATTCGTCGCCGGTGTGCTGGCCCACAGCGCGGCGCTGTGCGCGCTGGCCGCGCCCACGGTCAACAGCTACAAGCGCCTGGTGGTGGGCGAATCGCTGTCGGGCACCAGCTGGGCGCCCGCTTACGTGGCGCACGGCCCGAACAACCGCACGGCGCTGGTGCGCACGCTTGCCGGCCGCTTCGAGTGGCGCGTGCCGGATGCCTCGGCCAATCCTTACCTGGCGACCGCGGCGCTGATTGCGGCCGGGCTGGACGGCATCGACCGCGAGCTCGATCCCGGCCCGGCCTGCACCGACGACCTGTTCGCGCTGAGCCTGGCCGAGATCCGGACTCGCAGGATCGCGATGCTGCCGCAGAGCCTGGGCGAGGCGGTTGACGCGTTCGAGGCCAGCGAGCTGCTGCACGGCGCGCTCGGCGACACGCTGCACCGCGAGTTCGTGCGGCTCAAGCGCGCCGAGTGGATCGACTACGCCCGCCACGTCAGCGACTGGGAACACGCGCGCTACGGCGCGACGTTCTGAGCCTCGCCCCGCCGGCAGACCGAGGCTCAAGTCCGGCGCGGCGGGGCCGATGACGCGGGAATACTCCGGACAGGACCCATGGCAGCGTGGTGGCATCGATTCGTGCGAGTTCGCGGCGGCCCGCCCCCGGCCCGCCCTGCTCCGCTGCCCGTTTCGCCGGCCGTCGCTGCCGCCGTGGCGGCCGCTGTGCCGCGGCTGGACCTCGATGACCCGCTCGACGAACTGGCAGCCCCACCGCTGCTGCCCTGGCTGCTGGCGCTCGAGTCGGTCGTGGAGCAGGCCGACCCGACCCTGCAGGAGCGGCGCGCGCTGCGCGTCGTCGATGCGCTGATCCAGCGCCCCGAGGCGCCGCTCGAGCTGATTCCGCGCGCCCGCACCGTCATTCCCCATCTGTTGGCCCTGCTGCGCCGCCCCGATTGCGCGCTGCCGGCGCTGGCCGAGCAGGTCGGCCGCGACCTGGTGCTCACCGCCGAGGTGATGCGTGCGGCACGCAGCGCCGCGCTGGTGCGTCCGGTGGCCCGCCGCCGGACCTGCAGCAGGCGCTGGCGCGGCTCGGCGTGGCCGGGCTCAACGCTGCCATCGCCCGTGTCGTGCTGCGCCCGATGTTCGAGTCCGAGGGCGACGGCCTGTTCGCGCGCTCCGGCCCGCGGCTCTGGGAGCACGCCGAGGCCAAGGCCCAGCACTGCCGCGCTCTGGCCGCAGCCGGTGGCGTCGACGCCTTCGACGCCTACCTCGCGGGACTGATGCACAACAGCGGCTGGACCGTCGCGCTCCGTGCGCTCGACCGCAGCGGTCTGTTCGACGAGCCGCCGCCGGCAGTCTCGCCCCGCCTGAGCGCCGCGTTCTCGCGCGCACTGCAGCCGCGCTGCGACGCGTTGTTCGGCCGCGTCGCAGCGAGCTGGCAGGTCACGCCCTCACTGACCGCGGTGGCCACGTCGGCCGCGGCGCCCGGCG
>NZ_AZSN01000006.1:0-63278 GCF_000576225.1 Methylibium sp. T29-B
GGGAGTAGAGACTACCCTCCAGACACCCGTCCGTGGTCTTCGAAGACAGTGCGGCCCGTGATGCGCCGGTGCTCGCTGATCGCGAAGCGATCCGTCATGCCCGCCACATAGTCGGTAACGGCGCGGAACGGCGTGGCGCTTTCGGCCGCAGCCGACGGCAGCTCGGCAGCTCCCGTCACGTAGGCCTCGAACAGTTCGCGTACCACGCATCTTGCGCGGTGCGTCGTGCTCTCGACCTGCGGGTGGCGGTAGAGCTGCGCGAACAGAAAGCGCTTCAGTGCCAGGCTCTCGTCCCGCATCGCCGGCGTGAACTGCACCAGCAACGGCGACATCCTGACATCGGACACCTTCTCGATGCGATGCTGCCGCAGCGCGTCGCGAGTGGCATCGATCACGTCGTAGACCTGGGCGGACAGCAAGCGCCTCAAGGTTTCGAACAAGAGCCTGCGGCCCTCGAGGCCAGGATGCTCACGTCGAGCTGCATCCATGTGGGTTGCCACCAAGGGCACTTCGCGAAGCTGCTCGAGACCGATCAAACCCGAACGCACGCCGTCGTCGACATCGTGTGCGTTGTAGGCGATCTCGTCGGCGAGGTTGCACAACTGCGCCTCCAGGCTGGGCTGCGTGCCGTCGAGAAAGCGGCGCCCGACACCGCCCGGCTCCTGCAGCTCGAGCGCCTGCGCGTTGCGTCTGGAGCAGTGCTTGAGGATGCCTTCCCTTGTCTCGAAACTGAGATTCAATCCTTCGAAGCTAGCGTATCGTTGTTCGAGTCGGTCGACGACCCTCAGCGACTGAAGGTTGTGCTCGAACCCCGAGCCTGCGGATCGATGCGTCGCAAGCAGCCGTTCAACTCATCCTGCCCCGCATGTCCGAACGGGGTGTGTCCCAGATCGTGCGCGAGCGCGATGGCTTCCGTGAGGTCTTCGTTGAGCTGCAGAGCACGGGCTATCGAACGCGCGAGCTGCGCCACCTCGAGCGAGTGCGTGAGCCGCGTCCGGAACAGGTCGCCCTCGTGGTTCAGGAAGACCTGGGTCTTGTAGACGAGGCGTCGGAACGCGGTGGAATGAACGATGCGATCGCGATCGCGCTGGTAATCGTCCCGGGTCGGTGCGGGCGCTTCGGCGTAAAGGCGGCCACGGCCGCTGGCCGGATCGCTGGCGTAGGACGCGAGCGACATCATCAGCGCAGCGTGGGAATCACGTACAGCGCGAAGCGAGGACCTGACGCAAGGTTGCATCCGGCACGCTGCGCAGCACGGCATGCCCGATGGCGTCGAGCAGCACGAACTTGATTTCGCCGGCTTCCGCCTTCTTGTCGAGGCGCATGAGCTCGAGATAGCGATCCGCCCCCAGGTCCGGCCCCTTCACCGGCAAACCCGCACGGTCGATGAGCCGGATCAGGCGCTCCGCGTCCCCCTCGGGCAGCAGGCCCAGTCGCGCCGAGGTTTCGGCTGCCATCGCCATGCCGCAACCGACAGCCTCGCCATGGAGCCACTCTCCGTAACCCAGACCGGCCTCGATCGCATGACCGAAGGTATGGCCGAAATTGAGAATGGCTCGAAGGCCGGCCTCGCGCTCGTCCTGCCCGACGACGGCCGCCTTGATCTCGCACGACCGTCGCACGGCATGGCGCAGGGTGGCCACATCGCGAGCAAGCAACGCATCCAGGTTAGCCTCGACCCAGCCCAGGAAGCTCGCATCGGCGATCGGCCCGTACTTGATGACTTCGGCCAGGCCGGCGCGCAACTCCCGCATCGGCAGCGTGCTCAACGTCTCCAAATCGACGACGACGCAGACCGGCTGATGGAACGCTCCGATCATGTTCTTGCCGCGCGGGTGGTTGATCCCCGTCTTGCCACCCACGGAGGAGTCGACCTGCGCCAGCAGCGTGGTGGGGACCTGAACGAAGGGCACCCCGCGCATGTAGCTGGCTGCGGCGAAGCCGGTCATGTCGCCGACCACCCCACCGCCCAGCGCATAGAGGATCGTCTTCCGATCGGCGCCTCCAGCCAGCAGCGCGTCGAAGATCAGGTTCAGCGTGGTCCAATCCTTGTGGCTTTCGCCGTCGGGCAGCGTGATGAGCTCGACCTGTGCGTGCTTTCCGCGCAGAGCGTCCCTCAGGAGCTGCGCATAGAGCGGCGCCACCGTGGTGTTGCTGACGATGACGGCCAACGGGCTGCGCGGTACGCCTGCAAAACTTTCGGGCGCGCGCAGCAAGCCCGAGCCGATGCGTATGGGATAGCTCCGCTCGCCGAGGGCGATATCGATGGTCTCGATGCCGGAGAGAGGAGTCACAGAGATCGATGACATGCCCGAAGTGTACGGGCCCAGTTCGAGCGTCCTAGCGCGGCGGCTCGACGGCGGAGGCACCCGGTTCGCATCGACGATCCCGGCCAGCTCGAGTTGCATCAGGATCATGCCCACCAGAGTCTGGACCGTCGGCCTCCCCGTCTCGACGACAAAATGCGCAGTCTCGCGGTACAGCGGATCGCGCTCGCGATAGAGCTGCTGCAACCGGGCCCGAGGATCCTTGACCTGCAACAACGGCCTTTGCGTGTCGTGACGCAGGCGCCGGTGCAGTTCTTCCGGCGAGGATCGCAGGTAGAGCACCGTGCAGTCCTCGTGCAGAACGCGGCGATTGACCTCCCGCAAGACGGCACCTCCGCCCGTGGCCAGTACGCCGAGCCGGCTGGCACAGAGCTCGCCGATCACCTGCTGCTCAAGATCGCGAAATCGGCCTTCGCCCTCGCGCTCGAAGTAGGAGCGGATCGGTTCCCCGATCCGCTGTTCGATCACCGTGTCGGAATCCGTGAAACTGACGCCGAGCTTCCGCGCCAGCACGCGGCCGACCGAAGACTTGCCTGAACCGGGGAGCCCGACCAGTGCCAGCCGCATTGCAGCGTCCGGCTGCTGCCCGTCAACGGGCCGTCGTCGGTTTGCCGCGACGCCCTCGATCAACGTGCAGCGGCAGTGCGGTCGGTCACGACCTTGGGCGTCAGGAACACCAGCAGTTCGGTCTTGTTCGACGTCCGGGTCTGGCTGCGGAACAGCGCACCGAGCACCGGCACATCGCCCAGCAGCGGCACCTTGGTGTTGTCGATCTGCTCGGTCTGCTCATAGATGCCACCGATCACCACCGTCCCGCCATTGTCGACCAGCACCTGCGTCTTGACGTGCTTGGTGTTGATCAGGATGCCGGCCGCCGTGGTGGCTCCGGGGCTGTCCTTGTTCACGTCGACGTCGAGGATGATGTTGCCTCCGGGGTGATCTGCGGGATCACTTCGAGCTTCAGCGTCGCCTTGCGGAACTGGATCGCCGTCGCGCCGCTGGAGGTCGCCGTCTGGTACGGAATCTCCGTGCCCTGCTCAATGAGCGCCTTGACCTGATCGGCCGTGACCACACGCGGACTGGACACGATCTTGCCCTTGCCGTCCGCTTCCAACGCGGAGATCTCGAGATTCAGGAAGCGATTCATCGCCGAATTGAAGATCGACACCGCGAACGTGGCCGCGTCGTAGCCGTTCTGACCGACGGCGGGCAGATTGACGAAGTAGCTGTTCGTCGACGGTGTGCCTGTGGTTAACCCGCTGCTGTTGATCGGAGGCGCCTGCCCGGTGGCGGCGCCGATACCGAGGTAATT
Organism: Methylibium sp. T29-B; assembly: GCF_000576225.1. Taxonomy (NCBI): domain Bacteria; kingdom Pseudomonadati; phylum Pseudomonadota; class Betaproteobacteria; order Burkholderiales; family Sphaerotilaceae; genus Methylibium; species Methylibium sp. T29-B. The sequence goes on from NZ_AZSN01000006.1 coordinate 3,640, forward strand.
GCCGCCGATGCCGGCGTTCACCTTCGACGACGGTGCGACGGTCGCACCGAGCTTGGCTCCGAGCGAGCGGCCGAAGGTATCGGTCGCCTCGACGATGCGTGCCTCGATCAGTACCTGACGGACCGGGATGTCGATACGGGCAATGATCTGCGCCACCTCTTCGAGCTTCGAGGGAATATCGCTGACGAAGAGTTGGTTGGTGCGCGTCTCGTACACGATGCTGCCGCGCGGCGACAGGATGCGACTGTTGTTCGATCCGCCGCCCTGTCCACCGTTACCACCTTGCCCGGCCTGCTGCCCCGTGAGCCCCTTCGATACTTCCTCGGCCTTCACATAGTTCAGCTGGAATGCCTGAGTGCGGACTGGCTCAAGAGACGCAATCTGCGCCTTGGATTCCAGTTCGAGCTTCTCCTTCGTGGCAATCTCATCCTTCGGCGCGATCCACAAGACGTTCCCGCTCTTGCGCACACCCAGACCCTTGGCCTGCAGGATGATGTCGAGCGCCTGATCCCAAGGAACATCCTTCAAGCGCAGCGTGACATTGCCGGTCACCGTGTCGCTGGTCACCACGTTGAAGTTGGTGAAATCGGCGATCACCTGCAGCAGCGCACGAACCTCGATGCTCTGGAAATTCAACGAGAGCTTCTCGCCGGCATAGCCCGGACCTTGCGTCAGCTTGTTCGGATCGATCTTCTGCGGACGCACCTCGAGCACGAACTGGTTGTCGGTCTGGTAGGCACTGTGTTCCCACACACCGGTCGGCTCGACCACCATCCTGACCTTGTCGCCGCTCTGAAAGGACGACACGGTCCGCACCGGGGTGCCGAAGTCGGTCACGTCGAGACGGCGACGCAGGCTCTCCGGCAGGCTGGACTTCAGGAATTCAACCACCAGGTTCTGGCCCTGCTGGCGAATGTCGACACCCACCTGGTTGCTGGGCAGATCGACCACCACGCGACCGGCACCATCCTGGCCGCGGCGGAAGTCGACGGCACGCAGCACCTGCGGTGCGTCATTGAGGCTGTCGGCAAAATGAACCGGCGCCGCCGTCGCTGGGGCGGCGACGGGAGCGGCCGCCGTGGGTGCGGCCGCAACATTGCCACTGGTCTGCAGCGTCAACACGAGAGTCTTGCCGTCGAGCGTCGCCGAATAATTGCCCGGTTGCTTCAGGTTCAGCACGAGGCGGGTCCGATCGCCCGCCTGAGCGACGTTGACGGATCGCAGGTTGCCTTGGTTGACGTCGACGCTGGAACGGCCCAGTGCGTTGCTCACCCCCGGAAGATCGATCGCGATGCGCGGCGGCGTCTGGACAGCGAACCCTGCCGGCACGGCCCCCAACGCTTCACTCAGTTCGATGCGCACCACGTCGGCCGCGCCCTGCTGGCTGCTGTTGATCGCCTGAATCGCGTTCTCCGCCCACGCGGACACCGCGGAGAAGAACAGCGCGAGCGCGACGGCTGGTGCTCGCCATTGGTTCATGGTCGTGATCTCCCGAATTTTCGTCATCGCGCCTTCTCCTGCAGCTGGAGGGCAGAGGGACGCTCTATCCATTCACCCGCGGCATCCTGAACAACTTCCCGCACGCCCACCTCGGTCTCGGAGATCTTTGTGATCTTTCCGTAGTTTTGACCGAGATAGTCACCCACCTTGACCTGGTAGAGCAGGTTGTCGACTCGCAACAGTGCGAACTGACGCCCTTGCTTGGACACACTGCCGACCATGCTCATGGAGTCGAGCGGATAGGCCTCCAGCGGCTCCTTGCGGCGGTTCATCTCGCCCGCCAGCAGTGAATTCGGCTGACGCGCCTCCTGCTTGAGGGCCACCGCGAGCTTTTGGCTGCTGAACGGTTCTACCGCACGAGCCTGCTCATAAGGTTGCGGATCGAAGCGCTTCGGTGGCGACAGCGGTGCGATGCTGGGGCGGACTTCACGACGCTGCTGGTCCATCCAGGCCTGAAGTTCTTCCTGCTCGGCGCCGCAGGCCGACAGCAGCATCAAGGCTGCCATTGCGGACATCATCAGCGCAGTGCGTTGCAACGGCCTGGTCATTTCTTTGCCCCCGCTGCAGCCTTCTGGCTGGCTTCCCGCGCCTTGCGCTGAGTCTCCACCTCGCTCGGATCAAGGTAGCGATAGGTGCGCGCCAGGGCGTCCATGCTCAGGTTGCCGGTCCCCGCACTGGCTGCATTCTGCGCGCCACCGGGTCCGACGCCGGAAATGTTGAGGTTGTGCAAGGTCACGATCCGGGACAGGTTTGCCACGTCTGCAGCGAAGGAGCCTATGTCGTGGTACCTGCCCGTGACGCGGATCGCGATCGGCAATTCGGCGTAATAGTCCTTGACCGCCACCTGCCCAGGCCGGAAAAGCTCGAACTGCAAACCACGGCCCAGACCGGCCTGGTTGATGTCCGACAGCAGAGCATCCATCTCGGCCTTGCCCGGCAACTGCTTCTCCAGTTGCGTGACGTACTCCTGAACCTGGATCTTCTGCTTGCGCAGTTCGCCGAGGTTCACCGCCTGGGCCAGCTTGGCGCGGTAGTCCTGCCGCAGACCCGGTTCGCGGTCGCGCTCGGCCTGCAACTCGTCAGCCGTCGCCGACAGCAGAACGAACCAGGCCACCACCACCAACGCAGCCGCCACGGCCACGAAGGTCACCAACTTGGGCAGCCACGGCCACTGCCCGGGTTCGTTGGTATTCAGCCCACGGAACTGCCCGGAAAGATCTTGCAGGACGGAGTTCAGATCGAGTGCGGGGTTCTTTTTCGTTGCCATCTGAGCGTCCTCAGGAACGGGGCACCGACGCGGCCGCCGCCGGAGCCGAGGCCCCCGCAGCGCCGGGGACCGCCGACTTGTCCGGCGTCTCCACTTGAGGACGCTTGAGACCGACCTTCACCACGAAATCGAACAATCGCTTCTGCTCGCGGTTGGGCGTCGTCAGGCTGGCCGCCTTGATCTCCACCAACTCCGGCTTCTCGAGCCAAGTCGAGTTGTAGGCAGTGTTGCGCAGAAACTCGGAGACGCGTTCGTTCGTCTGCGCAATGCCGTTGATTGCCACCACCTGACCATCCTGCTTGATCGTGGTCAGGTACACGCCTTCGGGCGTCTGCTTGACGAGTTCGTTCAGAAGGTACACAGGGATGTTGCGATCCGTCTGCAGATCTTCGACGGCCTTCTGACGCGCCTTCAGGCTGTCGATCTCGGCCTTGAGCGTCGCGATGTCCTTGATCTGCTCCTCGAGCTTCTTGATCTCGGCTGTCAGGTAGGCATTGCGCTCTTGCTGGGTGCTGATCATCTGTTGCAGCACCAGGTACCAGAGCGCCGCAATGGCGATACCGGCTGCAGCCGCGACACCCAGCCCGACGAAGAAGGCCTTCTTGCGACGCTGCCGCCGCTCTTCGCGATGCGGCAGGAGGTTGATCAAGATCATTACAGGAACCTCCGCATCGCCAGGCCGCACGCGGTCAGGTAGGCCGGGGCTTCACGGCGCAGCTTGCTCTCGCGCACAGCGGACCCGAGGCGCATGCCTTCGAAAGGATTGACGACCATCGACGCAAAGCCCGTCAATTCGGTCACCCGCTCCTTCAAGCCAGGCAAGGTTGCGGTGCCACCACCCAACATCACGTAGTGCACCTTGTGGTGCGGTGTGCTGGTGAAGAAATACTGCAATGCCCGACCGATCTCCTGCGCCAGACTGTCGACAAACGGCACCAGCAGACTCGATTCGTAGTCTTCCGGAAGATCACTGGCCAGCTTCTTCTGCTCGGCCTCTTCGAACGAGAAGCCATACTGGCGCGAGATCATTTGCGTCAGCTGCGACCCCCCGAAGGCTTGGTCACGGTCGTACAGCAGTTCCTCGTCGCGAAGCACCTTGAGGCTGGTGGTTTCGGCGCCGATCTCGAACAGCGCCACCAACGCATCACGCCCTTCGTTAGGCAAGGCCGAGACGATGCGCATCATGGCCAGACGAGAGGCATGTGACTCGATATCCAGCACGACCGGCTTCAGCCCGGCGGCCTCGGCGAGGCCCTGGCGATCCTGCACCCGATCTTTCCGCGACGCAGCAATCAGCACCTCGACGTCGCCGACCGAGGACGGGCTCGGCCCGACGACACAGAAATCCAGGCTCACCTCATCCAGCGAAAACGGAATGTACTGATTGGCCTCGGACTCGACCTGGAGTTCGAGTTCCTCGTCACGCAAGCCGGCCGGCAGCATGATCTTCTTCGTGATCACTGCCGACTGTGGCATCGCCATCGCCACTCGCTTGGAACGGGTACCGCTCTTGCTGACGACACGGCGCACCGCGTCGGCCACTTCATCGAATTTCTCGATCTGGCCGTCAGCGATCCAGCCTCGCTCGAAACTCTCGGTGGCAAAACGTTCAAGCACGTACTGGCCCGAGGCGGACTGACCCAGCTCGACGAGCTTGACGCTCGAGGAGCTGATGTCCAGCCCGACGAGCGGCGCTTGCTTGCCTCCCATCAACCCGTCTAGAAAGCCCACACGGTCTCCCGCTCGCCGCTGCACGGCTGTTAAGAAGTTACTTCAATGCTAGCAGTAAAGCCTTTGTGTCCCAATGCTTTCGGGCTGCGCGTCGGCGACCACGCGACAAGCTCACGTTGCAAAACTCACGGTCCGGGCAAGCGCCTAGTCCCCCGCACACCGGGCACCGGTGGGCATGCCGGGACGCGATCCATGTCGTTCGGAGCGCATTTCTATAATCGTTAGGTCCTGCTGGAGATTCATGAGCGCCAAAGATCGCAAACCCTCGCCGACGGCGTCCACATCTTCCCGAGCCGGTTTTCTATCCAACCTGCCCGCCGCGGCCCGGTGGCCCCTGCTGGTCGGCGGGTCGGCACTGGCGCTCGTCGTATCAGGACTGCTGGGTGGCTTCGCGCTGCTGGCGATCGCGTTGGCCGTGGCCTACCCGAACCTGCCCGAGATCAGCAGCCTCACCGATTACCGGCCCAAGCTGCCCCTGCGCGTCTTCTCCGCCGATGAAGTACTGATCGGCGAGTACGGCGAAGAGCGTCGTCTGTTCGCGCCGATCGGTCAGATTCCGAAGGTGATGCGCGAGGCGGTGCTGTCGATCGAGGACGCGCGCTTCTATCAACACGGCGGCGTCGACTACATCGGGATCGTGCGCGCGGGGCTCGCCAACGTCGGCGAATCCCGCAGCAGGGTGCCTCGACGATCACGATGCAGGTGGCACGCAACTTCTACCTGCCGACCGAGAAGACCTTCATCCGCAAGGTGTACGAGATCCTGCTGGCGCTGAAGATCGAAAGCCAGCTCAGCAAGGACCAGATCCTCGAGGTCTACATGAACCAGATCTATCTGGGGCAGCGCGCCTACGGTTTCGCGGCCGCCTCGGAGATCTACTTCGGCAAGCCGCTGAAGGACGTGACGGCCGCCGAGGCGGCCATGCTCGCAGGTCTGCCGAAGGCGCCGTCGGCCTACAACCCGGTCGCCAATCCGACGCGGGCGCGACAGAGGCAGCAGTACATCATCGAGCGGATGTACGAGAACGGCTACCTGACCGAGGAACAGGCCGAGGCTGCCAAGGCTGAGCAGCTCAAGTACCGCAGGGACATTTCGGTCCCACTGCACGCCGAGTACGTGGCCGAGACGGCTCGCCAGCTGATCTTCAGCCAGTACGGCGAGAGCGCCTACACCCGCGGCCTGAACGTCTACACCAGCGTGCGCGCGGTCGAGCAGGAAGCGGCCTACCGGGCGCTGCGCCGAGGCATCACGGACTACGAACGACGGCAGGTGTACCGGGGACCAGAGGGCTATGTGGACCTGCCCGCGGACCCCAAGGCGCTCGACGCCCGGGTCGCAGAAGCGCTTGACGAGCATCCAGACAATGACGAAATCAAGGCGGCGGTCGTGCTCGAAGCCAGTTCCAAGCAGGTCGTGGCCGTGCTGCAGAGCGGCGACACCTTGACGATCACCGGCGAAGGCCTGCGTCCGGCGACCTCGGGACTGTCGCCCAAGGCCGGCCCCAAGGTCCAGATCCGTCGAGGCGCGGTGATCCGCGTCATCAGGGGGGCGAAGGACGTCTGGTCGATCACCCAGGTGCCCGAGGTCGAGGGCGCCTTCGTCTCCATCGACTCGCGCACCGGCGCGATCCGCACCATGGTTGGTGGCTTCGACCATGCGAAGAGCAAGTTCAACCATGTGACCCAGGCCTGGCGCCAGCCGGGTTCGAGCTTCAAGCCCTTCATCTACTCGGCCTCGCTCGAGAAGGGCTTCACACCGGCCACGGTGATCAACGACGCGCCGCTGTTCTTTGACGCGGCCGCTACCGGCAGCCAGCCCTGGGAGCCGAAGAACTACGACGGCACATTCGACGGCCCGATGTCGATGCGCCGCGCGCTGGCGAAGTCGAAGAACATGGTGTCGATCCGCATCCTGGAGGCGATCGGCACCGACTACGCGCAGAACTGGATCACCCGCTTCGGCTTCGACGCCGACAAGCACCAGCCCTACCTGCCGATGGCGCTGGGAACCGGCTCGGTCACGCCGCTGCAGATGGCCGCGGGCTATGCGGTGTTTGCCAACGGCGGCTACCGCGTCAACCCGGTGCTTGTCACGCGGGTCACCGACAACCGCGGCCGCATCCTGGCGCAGACCGAACCGGCACCGCTGGACGAGTCGGCGCGCGTGATCGACGGTCGCAATGCCTTCGTGATGAGCAGCCTGCTGCAGGAGGTCACGCGCTCAGGCACCGCAGCGCGTGCCCAGGCCACCCTGAAGCGAACCGACGTCTACGGCAAGACAGGCACCACCAACGACTCCCAGGACGCGTGGTTCGCCGGCTACACGCCGAACCTGGTGGCAGTGGTGTGGATCGGCTACGACCAACCGCGCAAGCTCGGCGACCGGGAAACCGGTGGCGGGCTGTCCCTGCCGGTGTGGATCGATTACATGAGCGTGGCACTCAAGGGCGTGAAGGTGACCGAACTCACACCTCCGGAAGGCCTGCTCAATGTCGGCGGCGAGTGGTACTACGAAGAATACGGCCCGGGCAACGGCGTCAGCAGCCTTGGGCTCGACACACCTGCGGCTCCCGCGCCCACTGAGGAAGAGCGCAAGAGCATCCTCGACCTGTTCAAGAACTGATCGTCATCCCGGCAGGTGCGTCGCCGGCGCCATGCCGTCAGATCGTCGGCGGCGCGAAGTTCAAGGGTCGGCCCGCCTGCTCGCTCGCGCAACGCGACAGCGTGACAAAGAAGTCCTCCTCGGTCTTGGTGTCGCACCAGGTGCCTGCCACATGGCGATAGTGAAAGCCGCCGCTGCGTGCCGCCAGCCAGATCTCCTGCAAGGGCGGCTGGGTGTTCACGACGATCTTGCTGCCATTCGGAAAGCTCAGCTCGAGCAAACCGCCGGTGCGCGCTGCATCGATATCGACCACATCGTCCTGCAGCCAGCGATCGACCTGCAGTTCGATGCCGCCCAGCACGGCTCTCGTCAGCGCCTGGTAGTCGGCGTCGCTCAGCGCAGAGGCGGGGGTCGCGGTGCTCATTCGTAGAATCCGATGATGTTGAAACCTGCTTCGATTCTAGGCAGCCGCATCTCCGTGATCGCGGTGTGTGCTTTGCTGGGCGGACTGACCCTGGGTGGCTGCGGCCAGAAGGGCGCGCTCTACCTGCCGGGATCGTCGAAGCCCGCGCCGGCTCCCGGCCAGGCCGCCTCTGCGCCCACCGGGGTCGCCCGATGACGCTGCCCGGCGCCCCATTCGTCGCCTACCGCGGCACGGAGTTGTTCATCGACGGTTGCGCGGCAAGCGAGCTTGCGGCACGCTTCGGCACCCCGCTTTACGTCTACAGCCGCCGCGCCATGCTCGCCGCGCTGGCGCCGTACCAGCGGGCGCTGGCCGGGCGGGAGCACCTGATCTGCTACGCGATGAAGGCAAGTTCGAGCCTGGCGGTGTTGCAGACCTTCGCCCAGGCCGGATGCGGCTTCGACATCGTCTCGGGTGGCGAACTCGATCGCGTACTGGCGGCCGGCGGTGACCCGGGCAAGGTGGTGTTTTCAGGGCTCGGCAAGACGCGTGCGGAGATGCGGCGTGCGCTCGAGATCGGCGTGCGCTGCTTCAACGTCGAAAGCGAGGCGGAGTTGGACGTGCTGTCCGAGGTGGCGTTGTCGCTCGGCCGGGTCGCCCCGGTCAGCCTGCGCGTCAACCCCGACGTCGACGCGAAGACCCACCCCTACATCTCCACCGGACTGAAGGGCAACAAGTTCGGCATCGCGCACGACCGGGCCGTCGCGGCCTACCGCCGCGCGGCGCAGCTCCCCGGGCTCAAAGTGGTGGGGATCGACTGCCACATCGGCTCTCAGATCACCGAGATCGCGCCCTATCTCGATGCCGCCGACCGCGTTCTGGACCTGGTCGAGGCGATCGAATCGAGCGGCCTGCGGATCCACCACCTCGACCTCGGCGGCGGCCTGGGCATCCAGTACACCGATGAACGACCGCCAGCCGCCGACGCCCTGATCGGCGCACTGCTGGCGCGCCTCGACGCCCGGGGGCACGGTGCGCGCACGCTGGTATTCGAGCCGGGTCGCTCGCTGGTCGGCAATGCAGGTGTGCTGCTGTCCGAGGTGCTGTACCTGAAGCCCGGTACGCACAAGAACTTCTGCGTCGTCGATGCCGCCATGAACGACCTGATGCGTCCTGCCCTGTACGAAGCGACGATGGGCATCGTGCCCTGCCGACTGCGGGACGGCGTGCCTGTCGTCTACGACGTGGTCGGCCCGGTGTGCGAATCGGGTGACTGGCTGGGCCGTGACCGTGCGCTGGCACTGCAGCCGGGCGATGCCGTCGCGGTCCTCAGCGCCGGAGCCTATGGCATGAGCATGGCCAGCAACTACAACAGCCGCCCGAGGGCCGCCGAGGTGATGGTCGATGGCGACGTGGCCACGCTGATCCGTGAACGCGAACCCGTCGCGGAGCTGTTCCGCGGAGAACATTTGCTGCCCGCTGACTGACGTCCTCCGGCGGGGCAGCTCAAAGCCGCCCTTCGCTCACGGCGTGGCAGGCCACGCGGATGCCGTCGATCGCCTGCCAGGCCGGCCGCTCGCGCCGGCAACGCTCGTCGGCATGCGGGCAGCGCGGATGGAAACTGCAGCCGCTGGGTGGCTGCAAGGGGTTGGGCACTTCGCCTTGGACCGGTATGCGCGGCCGCCCGCTCATCTGCAGATCGGGCACCGCATCGAGCAGCATGCGCGTGTACGGATGCCGGGGCCGACCGAACAACGTGCGCTTCGGCGCCAGTTCGACCAGCCGGCCGAGGTACATGACACCCACCTGATCGGCGACGTGTCGCACGACGGCGAGGTTGTGCGAGATGAACAGGTAGGTCAGGCCGCGCTCGCGCTGCAGGTCCTTCATCAGGTTGAGCACCTGGGCCTGCACCGACACGTCGAGCGCCGAGGTCGGCTCGTCGCACACCAGGAAGTCCGGCGACGTGGCCAGCGCCCGCGCGATCGAGATGCGCTGGCGCTGGCCGCCCGAGAACTGGTGCGGGAACTTGCCGGCGTCTGCCTCGGCCAGCCCCACGGACGCGAGCAGCGCACCCACGCGCTCGCGCAGGGCCGCGGGCCGGCGTTCCACGCCCTGCTCGATCAGCGGCTCGGCCACGATGGACTGCACGCTCCAGCGCGGGTTGAGACTGGCGTAGGGGTCCTGGAAGATCATCTGCAGACGGTGCTGTGGCCCGGCCAGCACGCGTGACAGGTCTTCACCGCCGAATCGCACCGATCCGCTACTGGGCCGGTGCAGGCCGACCAGCAGCCGCGCCACCGTGCTCTTGCCGCAGCCCGATTCGCCGACCAGCGCCAGCGTCTGGCCGCGCTCGATCACGAAGTTCACGCCGTCGACGGCCTGGACGGTCTGCCGCGGCCTGCGCGCCAGCACACGCTCGAACCACGGAGGGGAGACGTCGAAGTGCTTGACCAGGTCGCGCACCTCGACCAGCGGCAACGCCTCGCCCGGTGCACTCATGCTGGCCGCTCCGCTGCTGCCTCGACCAGCCAGCAGGCCGCCCACGTGCGGCCCGCGTCCGACAGCGTCGGACGCTCGGCGCGGCAGCGATCGAAGGCGTGCGGGCAGCGCGGATGGAAGGCGCAGCCGACGGGAATCACGTCCAGCCGCGGCATGCTGCCGTCGATCTGCGCGAGCCGCTCGCGGTCTTCGTTCATCGACGGGATCGAGCGCATCAGACCGACCGTGTACGGGTGCCCCGGCGCGTGCACCACGTCGCGCACCGCGCCGATCTCGACGATGCGCCCCGCGTACATCACCGCCACCCGATCGCAGGCCTCGGCGATCACTCCCATGTCGTGCGTCACCAGCATCACCGCCGCGCCCTGCTCCTTGCACAGGCGCTTGAGCAGGTCGATCACCTGAGCCTGGATCGACACGTCGAGTGCGGTGGTCGGCTCGTCAGCGATCACCAGCTCCGGGTTCGCGGCCAGCGCCAGCGCGATCACGACCCGCTGACGCATGCCGCCGGAGAACTGGTGCGGGTAGTGGTCGATGCGTGCCTCGGGCGCCGGGATGCCGGTGTCGCGCAGCAGCGCCACGGCGCGCTCCCGCGCCGCACGCGCGTCGAGCGGCAGGTGGGTGCGGAGGGTCTCGACCAGTTGCTGGCCGACGGTGTACAGCGGGTCGAGCGAGGTCAGCGGATCCTGGAAGATCGCGCCGATGCGCCGGCCGCGGATGCGGCGCCATGCGGCCGGCGGCAGGTCGTCGATGCGCTGGCCCGCCAGCCAAATCTGCCCGCCGGCGATGCGCCCTGGCGGCTCCAACAGGCCGATGATGGCCGCGCCGGTGAGCGACTTGCCGGCCCCCGACTCGCCGACCACGCCCAGGATCTCACCGGGCGCAATGTCGAACGACAGGCCATCGAGCGCCCGCAGCGTTCCGCGACGACCGGGAAACTCGACCACCAGATCGCGCACCTCGAGCAGGCCGGGCGGCTTCAGCATGGCAGCGGATGGCTCATCTCAGCCTCGGATTCAGCGCGTCGCGCAGCCAGTCGCCGAGCAGGTTCACGCTCAGCGCGATCAGCCCCAGCATCGCGCCAGGAAAGAGCGCGATCCACCACTCGCCGCTGAACAGGAAGTCGTTGCCAATGCGGATCAGGGTGCCCAGCGAGGGCGAGGTCGGCGGCACGCCGACGCCGAGGAAGCTCAGCGTTGCCTCGGTGATGATGGCCGTGGCGACCTGGATCGTCGCCAGCACGAACACCGGCCCGAGCACGTTCGGCAGCACGTGGCGACGCATGATGCGCACCGGCGACACGCCGATCACGCGTGCCGCCTGCACGTACTCCTTCTGTCGCTCGACCAGGGTCGACCCGCGCACTGCGCGCGCGTAAGGCACCCAGCCGGTCAACGAGATGGCGAGGATCAGCACGCCGAAGGCCAGCGCCTCGTGGGCCGCGGGGAAGACCGCGCGACCCACGCCGTCGATCATCAAGGCCACCAGGATGGCCGGAAAGGACAGCATCACATCACACACGCGCATGATGAAAGCATCGACGCGACCGCCGACGAAGCCCGACACCAGACCCAGCGTCACGCCGACCAGCATCGACAGCAGCACCGAGGCCACGCCCACGGCCAGCGAGATCCGTGCGCCGTACATCAGCGCCGAGAGGATGTCGCGCCCCTGGTCGTCGGTGCCCAGCAGGTAGGCGCTCTTGCCCTCGGCCATCCAGACGGGCGGCAGGCGCGAGTCCCCGAGGTCGAGCGTCGCGAGATCGAAGGGATCGTGCGGCGCCACGAGCGGCGCCAGCACCGCGCAAAGCAGGCAGGCCGCGGCGATGATCGCCGCCAGCATGGCCACCGGCGAGGCGCGAAAGCTCTGCCAGATCTCGCCGTCTACGAAGCGATGACAGGCGTCTGCGTTCATCTCGCGATCGTCTGCGTCACCCATGCGCGGCTTCGCGATCAGGGCGCAGCCGCGGATCGACCACCAAGTAGAGCAGGTCGACGGCCAGGTTGATCGCCACGAAGATCAGCGCGACGAGACACAGGTAGGCCGCCATCACCGGCACGTCGGCAAAGCTCACGGCCTGAATGAACAACAGACCCATCCCCGGCCACTGGAACACCGTCTCGGTGATGATCGCGAATGCGATCAACGAACCCAGTTGCAGCCCGGTGATCGTGATCACCGGCACCAGCGTGTTCTTCAGGGCATGGCCGAAATGCACCGCGCGATCGCTCAGGCCCCGCGCGCGCGCGAAGCGGATGTAGTCGCTGCGCAGCACCTCGAGCATCTCGGTGCGCACCAGCCGCATGATCAGCGCGAGCTGAAACACCGCGAGCGTGATGGACGGCAGCACCAGATGCTGCCAGCCGCTGACAGTGAACCAACCGCTCGTCCAGCCACCGATGCGCAGCACCTCGCCACGGCCGAAGCTCGGCAACCAATGCAGGCCGACGGAGAACACGAGGATCAGCAGGATGCCGATCAGGAAGGTGGGCAACGAGACACCGAGCAGAGACACCGTCATCAGGATCTGCGACACGATACTGCCCCGCCTCAGCGCCGCGATCACGCCCATCGGCACGCCGATCCCCAGCGCGAGCACCGCGGCCGTGATCGCGAGTTCCAGGGTCGCGGGCAAGCGCTCGGCGATCAAGGTCGACACCTTGCGTCCCTGGCGCAGGCTCAGGCCGAAATCCCCCTGCACGGCGTTGCCGACGAAGCGCGCGAACTGCAAGGGCACGGAGCGATCCAGGCCGAGGTCGGCACGCAACTGCGTGCGCTGCTCGGGCGTCGCATCCTGCCCGAGCAGATGGGTCACCGGATCGCCGACGTGCTGGAACAGCATGAACGAGATGAAGCCACGGCCAACATCACGATCACGGCTTGGAGCAGGCGGCGAAGGATGAGGGCGAGCATGGCTTCCGGTTATGGGCGACCATCGAGTGACTTGAGCGCGCCGGTCCGCAGCATAAGTGCCACGCTCGAATCACAGCGGCTGTCGCGACAGCATCGAACTGGGACCATTAACGAGATGTTGTTCGTTTCATCGTCGACCTTGACCGCACGCTCGACGTTCTGGACGTAGGCGTCTAGGTTCGAGGCCTTGCCCATCGCGAGCAACCGCGAAAAACAGGGTCGTCGGGGCCGAACGCACCGCCGTTAAGGAAGCACACGCCGTCAAGCAGCGCAACAGACAGCTGCGTTAGGTCGACTGTTTGGCGCGGGTCTCGAGCAGAATTCAACCTCGACGCGGCAATGTGCATCGATGAACTCTGTCACGAAGATCTGATCATCAGAAATTCACGAACTGCGCGTCCGAGAGGAGGCCTTGCGCAACGCAAAAAAAAGCAGCCCCGAAGGGCTGCTCCTACGACCCGGTGGGAACAGAAGTCAGAATGTGTGGGCCACACCTAGCAGCGTAATCTCACGCTTGATAGACAGGCTGTTGTCGTTGTCACCGCTACGCTCGGTGTATGCCGAGTACAGTGTGGTGCGCTTCGACAGCGAGTAGCGAGCGGAAATGCCGTACTTCGACAGATCCTGATCAGCGCCTCCAACGATATCGTAGCTGGCACGTGCGTACTGCCCGCGGATGCTCAGATTGCCGAACGGCACCATCACGCCAACGGTGTAGGCGTCGTAGTCCTTAATCGACCCTACTGCACCCGTTGGAGCGACTGTCTGGGTACCGTAGTCCGATGTGTTCTGGTAACCCGCGAAGAGAGTGGCTACACCGAAGTTGTAGTTACCCCCCACAGTCGTCACCTTGTTATAGGTATCACCGAAACCGTCATAAGCTTCGTAAGTCAGGGCCGCTGCGACAGGCCCACTCTTGAAAGTCGCCGACAGACCCTGATGGCGCGCCGACGCAGGCCCTTCGCCTAGCCCGACCATGCCAAGAAGCTGGAAACCGCCGAAGCTCGGCGAGACGTAGCCGACCGCGTTGCTGACGCGGACAGTCAGCTCCTGAAAAATGGGGCGGTTGCCGGCAGCACCGGCCACAACATTCAGCACTTCGGTGAGCTTCATTTCACCGAGACCGGTGACGTCGACGAATCCGCCAATCGTCTGGCGACTCAGTGTGTCCTGACGGCCAAAGCGAACTTCGCCCAGAGACGCAGTATTGAGCCCAACAAAGGATGCTCGATTGAAAAGGTCACCCGCCGTATTGCTCCCAGTATCGAGATTGAATCCCGACTCGAGAACGAACAGGGCCTTCAATCCACCGCCGAGATCTTCGACACCACGCAGACCCCAACGCGAACCACCGATACCACTGGACGTACCGCCGTCCTTCATGTTCCAAATAGATTCTCCGCGATTGTCGCCGGGAGTTGTGCGGGTGATGTTGGTGTCGGCACGACCGTAGAGCGTCACCGACGATTGCGCCGAAGCGGCGCCGGCGAACGCACCCAGAGCGGCCAGAGCGAGTACTGATTTTTTCATTGCAACTATCTCCAGAGTTGAACATGTGGTTTCGGTGAATCCGGCCCCTCGGATGCTGCGTGCGACACCCGAAGCTGCTCACCGCCCCAACTGAGGAGCGATTCCACCAGACCGTTGCGCCCCCCGCCAGCACTGAGCTTGTTCTATGCTTATTCTGTTGCGGGACGACAACTTTGATGCACAAACTTGGTGCGCAAATGCCCTGACATACGACTGTCATGAATGAGATCATTCACGAACAACGGCCTTTCGGCCCTTGAAGACCCCCTTCCCGCACCGCTTCGACCATGCGTTCACTCAGCCGCACCGATCAGGTGATTTCTTCACTCGACAAGGCCTTGAGCACGGTGTTCGCGGCTCACTCGGCGTCCCGGCCCGCCCCCAGGCCCGCCGCCGATCCCGGCCTGACACTGACACCGCAGGAAAAGGCGTTGTCGGCCTCCCTGATGCGCGTCAATCATGTCGGCGAGGTATGCGCCAGGCCTTGTACGACTCGCAGGCCTTGGGCACGCGAAACGAGGCCCTGAGGGCCCAGTTCGAACACGCGGCACGCGAGGAGACCGACCACCTCGCGTGGACCGAGGCTCGGTTGACCGAGTTGAACGGGCGCACCAGCTGGCTCAATCCGCTGTGGTACGCCGGAGCGTTCGGGCTGGGCCTGATCGCCGGACGCCTCGGCGACGCGGCAAGCCTCGGCTTCGTGGTCGAGACCGAACGTCAGGTCGAGCAGCACCTGCTGCTGCACCTCGACAAGCTGCCGGTCGCCGATGTCGAGTCGCGGGCCATCGTGGCCCAGATGCGCGAGGACGAGGCCCGACACGCCGCCGCCGCGGAGCATGCCGGCGCCGCGTCGCTGCCGACGCCGGTGCGCTGGATGATGCGCGGCATGGCCAAGCTCATGACCACGACCGCGCACCGCCTCTGAGTGCGCCGTCCCGGCGGCCGCCGGCGGATCAGACCTCGACGATCTCCACCCCGGTCGTCATCGCGGCAGTCTTGGCCAGCATCGCGCTCGCCGAGCAGTATTTTCATGGGACAGCGCGACGGCGCGCTCCACCGCCGCGGCGGGCAAGCCGCGGCCCCGAACGACGAACTGCAGGTGGATCTTCGTGAACACCTTCGGGTCCGCCGTCGCCCGCTCCGCGCTCAGTTTCACTTCGCAGCCCCGGATGTCATGGCGCCCGCGCTTCAGGATCAGCACCACGTCGTAGGCGGCGCAAGCGCCGGTGCCGGCGAGCACCGTTTCCATCGGTCGCGGCGCCAAGTTGCGCCCGCCGCCGTCGGGCGCCCCGTCCATGGACAGCAGGTGGCCACTGCCGGTCTCCGCGTTGAACGCCATGCCGGCCTCGGGTTGCCAGCGAACGGTGCACTCCATGCCTGAAACTCCTCCAGAAGAGGCGCCGATTGTGCCGAGTCGCACGAATTTGGAGCCGTCCCCCTAGAAAAAGAACGCTCGTGCTTGTTGCGGCGCACCATCCTCTCGTTGTATGATGACTCATCGATTGGAAGCGTTCTGACCCAATCACCGCTTGTCTCCTCCACCCTCCTCCAAAGGTGGATTCAGCCAGGGCCTCACGGCCTTGGGCTTTTTTATTGGCGCGGCCGCAAGCGTGCTTGTTGCACCGCAGCGCCGGACGGGTCCGAGGCGGGGGCTGACTTATCATCGCGCCGCTTGTAACAAGGAGACTCCATGGCCCGCGCCGCGCCGCGCCCCCCCGCCGCCCAAACCCGCCGCACGCAAGGCCCGGTCACAGCCGGACTACCTGCAGCGCATCCTGACGGCGCGGGTCTACGACGTGGCGATCGAATCGGCCCTGCAGTTCGCTCCGCAGTTGTCGGAGCGCGTGGCCAACCGGGTGTGGCTCAAGCGCGAGGACGAGCAGGCGGTCTTCAGCTTCAAGCTGCGCGGCGCTTACAACAAGATGGCGCACCTGAGCCCGAAGCAGCTGGAGCGCGGCGTGATCTGCGCCTCCGCCGGCAACCACGCCCAGGGTGTCGCGCTGTCGGCCCGCAAGCTCGGCTGCCGGGCGACGGTCGTGATGCCGGTCACCACGCCGCAACTCAAGATCGAGGCCGTGCGGGCGCTCGGCGGCAAGGTGGTGTTGCACGGCGAGAGCTATTCCGACGCCTACGCCCATGCGCTGAAGCTCGAACGGGAGAACGGGCAGACCTTCGTGCATCCCTTCGACGATCCGGACGTGATCGCCGGTCAGGGCACCATTGCCATGGAGATCCTGCGCCAGCACCAGGGGCCGATCGACGCCGTGTTCGTGGCGGTGGGAGGCGGCGGCCTGATCTCGGGCATCGCGGCGTACATCAAGGCGGTCCGGCCGGAGATCCAGGTCATCGGCGTCCAGACCACCGATTCCGATGCCATGGTGCGTTCGGTGCGCGCCGGCAAGCGCGTGACGCTGCATGACGTGGGGCTGTTCTCCGACGGCACGGCTGTCAAGCTGGTGGGCGAGGAAACCTTCCGCCTGACGAAGCAGTGGGTCGACGACTTCGAGGTCGTCGACACCGACGCCGTCTGCGCGGCGATCAAGGATGTGTTCCAGGACACGCGCTCGATCCTGGAGCCGGCCGGCGCGCTGGGCGTGGCGGCCATCAAGCAGTACGCGGCGCGCACCGCTTGCCAGGGCAAGACCTTCGTGGCGATCACCTGCGGCGCCAACATGAACTTCGACCGGCTGCGCTTCGTCGCCGAGCGCGCCGAAGTGGGCGAGGAGCGCGAGGCGCTGTTCGCGGTCACGATCCCGGAGGAGCGGGGCTCGTTCAAGCGCTTCTGCGAACTGCTCGGCCCGCGCAGCGTCACGGAATTCAACTACCGCATCTCGGACGCGCAGACCGCGCAGGTGTTCGTGGGCCTGGCCACGCGGGAGCACGGCGAATCGGCCCGCATTGCCGAGCGGTTCGAGAAGCAGGGCTTCGCGACGGTCGACCTGACGCACGACGAACTGGCCAAGACCCATATCCGCCACATGGTCGGCGGCCGCTCCGAGCTGGCCCGCGAGGAGCGGCTGTTCCGGTTCGTCTTTCCGGAGCGTCCGGGGGCGCTGATGCGCTTCCTGACCCGCATGCATCCCGACTGGAACATCAGCCTGTTCCATTACCGGAATCAGGGCGCCGACTACGGCCGCATCCTCGTCGGCCTCCAGATCCCCCGCGGAGCGCAGCGCGCGCTGCGCGAATTCCTGTCCACGCTCGACTACCCCTGCGTCGAGGAGACGAACAACCCGGTCTACCAGCTCTTCCTGCGCTGATCCGCCCCCGTCGAACGACGCCGGGCCCGCCCGTCATCGTGCGCGATTGTCTCGAAGCCGACGCAGGGCTCACAATCTCACGGCACCAACCCTCCACGCCGCCATGTCCGTCCAGCGCTCCCTCATTGCTCCCACCGCCCATCCGCGGCTCGAAGATGCGCTGCGGCAGAAGCTGCAGCACCGCGCCGAGACGGCCGGCAGCCTGGGCGAACTCGAACCCCTGGCGGTGCGGCTGGGGCTGATCCAGAACTCGCTGAAACCCCGGCTCAAGAGCCCACAGCTGGTGGTGTTCGCCGGCGACCACGGGCTGGTCGTCGACGGCCTGTCGACGCGCGGCGATTCGACGTCGCAGCAGGTCACGCACCTGCTCGCCGGACGGCTGCCGATGGCCGTGTTCTCGTTCATCCAGGGCATGGGGCTCACGGTGGTCGATGCCGGTCTGGCCGAGTCGATGAGCCCCTACCCCAGCCTGCTCCAGCGCAAGATCGGTTTCGGCACGCGCAGTGCGCGGTCCGGCCCGGCGATGTCGATCGACCAGGCGCACGCCGCGATCCGCGCCGGCATGGAGATCGCCGACTCGCTCAGCGGCAACGTCCTGGCCTGCGCCGGCATCGGTGTCGGAGCCCACGAGAGCGCGTCGCTGGTGCTGTCGCGGCTGGCGGACATCCCGCTGCGGGACCTGACCATCTCCGGCCCCGACATGCCGCCCGATGCGCTGGCGCAGACGATGGTGGTGCTGCAGAGCACTCAGGGTCGCCACCGCGACGTGACCGATCCGGTCGAGGTGCTGGCCGCCTTCGGAGGCTTCGAGGTGGCGACGATGGTCGGCGCGATGCTGGTCGCGGCCAGCAAGCGGCACCTGATCATGGTCGATGGCCTGCCAGCGTGCGCAGCCCTGCTGGTGGCCGCCCGCATCTCGGCACCGGTGACCGACTATGTCGTGTTCTGCCGCAGCCATGGCCACCGCGGCCTGGACCATGCGCTCAACCTCTTCCGCGCCAGCGCTCTGCTCGAGCTCGGCATGGAAAGCACCGACGGGACAGGATCTACGCTGGCCTGGCCACTGGTGCACAGCGCGGCCGCCCTGCTGACGCAAGTGGCCGAAGGCGAGGATGCAGGTCCAACGCTGCCCTCGACGACCACGCTCCCCACGCTCGACACGCCGGTCGAAGCCGATTTCGGCTCCAGCACGCGACCCTGAAGCGCTGCGAGTCCGTCCGTCAGCGCGGGCTCACTGGCGATTGATCGGGGCCCGCGGTGGACTGGCCGGTGCCGGGGCCATCGGCACCGCCGGTGCAGGCTCGGCGGCCGGCGGCGCCTGGAGCAGGCCGGCGGCCGGTGGCAGGCTGCCGGTGGCGGGCAACGGCAGCGGCGGCAGGTCGAGTTGAACGGCAGGAGCTCCCTGGGAAGGACCGAGGGTGGCGCTGCGCCGCGCCACCGACTGCAGCACCAGCGCATTGTCGATGCGCGCGCCGACCCGGTAGGCACGGGGCGGTTTCTCGTCGACGGCGATCAGCGCAATGCCCTGATCGTGCCCACGTTCGCCGTCCTTCGGTGCCATGACGCCGATCAGCTTGAAGCGGCTGGCGAGTCCCGGCTCAGTCACCGGGGTCGCCGCCGTTGGCACGGCCGCGGCGAACAGCCGCGTCACGTCGCCGCGCAGGCTGTCGGTCGCGGACACCGGCTGCGTCTGACTCGGTGCCGGCCGCGGCGTCACGAGGATGCGCAGGCCCCAGAAGGCCACGCAGGCCGCGACGGCGGCCCAGACGACGAACGCAGCAATACGGGCTGGCATGGCTGAAGATTATGATGGAAGCGAATCATCGCCCCGCGACGGTGCACCCCGTCCCCCAAACCCAGATGCCCAATTCCTCCGCATTGAACTCGTCGCTGCGCTCCGCGCGCGGCTTCACGCTGATCGAACTGATGGTCGTGCTCGTGATCATCGGCGTGCTGGCCGCGCTGATCGTGCCCAATGTGCTCGATCGGGCCGACGACGCACGGGTCACCGCAGCGCGCACCGACGTGAACAACCTCATGCAGTCGCTCAAGCTGTACCGCCTCGACAACCAGCGCTACCCGACCGGCGAGCAGGGCCTGCAGGCTCTCGTCGCCAAGCCGAGCGCCAGCCCGGTGCCGCCCAACTGGAAGCCCTATCTCGACAAGCTGCCCAACGACCCGTGGGGGAACGCCTACCAGTTCGCGAATCCCGGCGTGAAGGGCGAGGTCGACGTGTTCAGCTTCGGCGCAGATGGCCGGGCCGGCGGCGAAGGCAAGGACGCGGACATCGGTTCCTGGCAATGACATGAGCGGGCTCACGGCCAGCGGCCGAACGGGCCTGCGCCACGCGACGGACCAGTCGCGCGGCTTCACGCTGATCGAACTGCTCATCGTCGTGAGCCTGATTGCCATCGTTTCGGCCGTTGCCTCGCTGGCGCTGCGCGACCCGGCAGCCACCCAGCTCGAGCGCGAGGCCGCCCGGCTGGGCGCATTGCTCGAAGCAGCGCGTGCCGAGGCCCGAGCCGCCGGCGTGGCGGCGTTGTGGGTGCCATCCGAGACCGGTTTCCGTTTCGTCGGGCTGCCCAGCGAACTGGCCCTGCCGAGCCGCTGGCTCGCGCCGGCCGGCATCAGCGCAGAGGTGCGGAACGGCCGAGGCCTGATGCAGGCGGCGGTGCTGGGGCCCGAACCGGTGATCGGGGCCCAGCGCATCGTGCTGCGCCTCGAAGCCCAGACCGTAGCGCTCGCGACCGACGGCTTCGGGCCGTTCGCTGTCGTCGACGACGAGGCCTCCCCAAATGTCGCGCGCTGAGTTCCGGGCGCACTGCTCCGCCAGCCGCAACGTTCGCGGCATGACCTTGATCGAGGTACTGGTAGCGCTGGCCATTGTGGCGGTCACGCTGGGGGCCGGGCTCAAGGCCGCCGGGGCGTTGACCGACAACGCTCAGCGCCTCACCGACGTGACGGTAGCCGAGTGGTGCGCGGACAACCAGCTCACCGCCTTCAAGCTCATGCGGCAGTTTCCCGGTATCGGCGACAGCGAGTTCTATTGCGAGCAGCTCGGTGTGGTCTATCAAGGCAAGATGGTGATCCGCCCGACTCCGAACCCCAATTTCCGACGCGCCGATGCGGTGGTCTTCACCCCCAGCGGCCAGACCATTCTGACGCTGTCGACGGTGCTGTCGAGGTACTGACGATGCGCGGTCTCTCCCGTCACGCCGCACAGGCCGGCTTCACGCTGGTCGAGGTGCTGGTGGCGCTGCTGATCATGGCCATCGTTGCCGCCTTGTCCTGGAAGGGCATCGATGCCATCGTCCGCTCGCGCGACATCAGCAGCCAGCGGCTCGAGCAACAACTTCGACTGCAGTCGGTGATCGCGCAATGGGAGGCCGATCTCGCCGAAATACAGGACAGTGGCATCGTCCCGGCGCTGCAGTTCGACGGCGCGAGTCTGAGACTGACGCGGCGCCAGGCCGCCGGCCTGCAACTCGTCGTCTGGTCGTTGCGCGGGGACAGCTGGACGCGATGGGCCGGCCCGGCGGTGACGCGGGGCGCGGACTTGCGCGAAGCCTGGCTGCAGTCGCAGCAACTGCTCGGCAATGAAGCCGAACAGTTGCGCGCATTGAGCGGCATCGCCAACTGGCAGCTCTATTACTGGCGTGGCAACGCCTGGACCAACGCCCAATCGAGCGGGGACGCCGCGCTGACGACCGCTGCAACGCCGACGCTGGTGACACGACAGGCGCTGCCGGGTGGCGTGCGCCTGGTCCTTGCCTTCACCGAGGCAGCGGCCGGGTCGGTGCACTGACCCGCGACCTGCGCCTGTCCCCGCAGGGCTCATGACTTCGATTCTTCCCAGATGCCGCCGCATTGCCGGCCAACGCGCGAACCGTCAGCGCGGTGCCGCCCTGCTGACCGCCATGGTCATCGTCACATTGGTGGCCACGCTGGCCAGCGCCATGGTCTGGCAGCAATGGCGCGCGGTGCAGGTGGAAGTGGCCGAGCGCGCGCGTGCGCAGGCCCTGTGGATCCTGACCGGTGCGGTCGACTGGGCGCGCCTGATCCTCCGGGAAGACGCGCGCACCGGCGGCGCCGACCACCTGGGCGAGCCCTGGGCAGTGCCGCTGGCCGAGGCCCAACTCTCGACCTTCCTGGCCGTCGATCGCGACAACACCGATGACGCGCCAGAGGCTTTCCTGTCCGGCTCCATCACCGACGCGCAGTCCCGCTACAACCTGCGCAACCTGGTCGAGGCCGGCTCCGGGACGGCGAGCGCCGCCGAGGAACGCGTGCTCCAGCGCCTGCTCGATGCCGTCGGCGCACGCTCCGATCTCGCTCCGATGATCGTGCGCGGGCTGCGCGCCGCCACGCTCGCAAGCGGTCAGTCGAGCGGCGCGGAACTCAGCACCGATCCACCTCTGATGCCGGAGCGCATCGAGCAACTCGCCTGGATCGGACTCGATGCTGAGACCCTGGCGCTGTTGACTCCCTACGTCTCGCTGCTGCCGGTGCGCACCACCGTGAACGCCAACACCGCGCCCAAGGAAGTTCTGGCGGCGGTGATCGAGGGCCTGGACCTGGCCAGCGCCGACCGGCTGATCCAGGCCCGGCAGCGCAATCCGTTCCGCAATGTGGCAGAGCTCGACGCGCTGCTGCCGCAGGGCGTGAGCGCCGCCACCGAGCGGGTTTCGGTGACATCGTCCTTCTTCGAGGTGCGCGGCCGGCTGCGCCTGCAGGACCGCAGCGTGGAGGAACGCGCGCTGGTCGAGCGCCGCAACCTGGACATCGTGACCCTGCGGCGCGATCGGGTTGCGTCGGTCGAGAGCCTCGGCCGATAGAGCACACATCCGGAAACCGCCCCCCGTCCCGAATCCCGGCTGTCGCCGCTGAGCCACACCTACAATCTCCGCGCACCCCTGGCCCCATGACAACGCTCGTCGTCTCCGTTCCGCCGCGTCCGCGTCTGCGTCCCGGCGCCTCAGCGCCCGCTCCGCGGGCGATGGCGGAGTTCGCCTACGCGTTCAGCATCGACGGGTTGACGGTCGATCGCGAGGGCCAGGCGGCGCCCGCACTGTTGCCCAAGGCCGACCAGGTGGTGGCGATGCTCGCCGCCACCGATGTCAGCTGGCACCACATCGTGTGTCCCAAGGCCCCGGCGGCCCGCCTCGGTGCGGCGCTGGCCGGCGTGCTGGAAGAAGCCCTGCTCGAAGACGCTGGCCAGCTGCACCTGGCGCTCGCGCCCGGCGCCAAGGGCGGCGAGCGGGTCTGGGTGGCCGTGACCGACCGCGCCTGGCTGGCCGGCGAGATCGCCACGCTGGAAGCCGCCGGGCAGCGGGTCGATCGTGTCGTGCCGGCGGCATGGCCGGATACGCCACCGAACGGGCACTTCACGGCCACCCACGAAAGCGGTGCCGACGGCATCGGGGGACTCTCGCTCGTGCTCACCTGGGCCCATGCCGACGGCGTGGCCAGCTGGCCGCTGCAAGGCGGGCTGGCGAGGGCCCTGCTGCCGCAGCCGCTGCCCTCCGATGTGCGTTTCACCGCCACCCCGGCGGTCGCCGCGCCAGCCGAGCGATGGCTTGGCAGCACGGTGCGGGTCCAGTCGGCTGCCGAACATGCCTTGCAGGCGGCTCGCTCGCTCTGGAACCTGCGGCAGTTCAGTCTGGCACCGCGCCACCGCGGCTTGAACGCCCTGCGGGAGGGCTTGCGACGCTTCCGCAGTTCGGCGTGGCAGCCGGTCCGCCTCGGACTGGCCGCGCTGGTCATCGTGCAGTTGATCGGCCTGAACGTCGCCGCGTGGCAGCAGCGCGGCACGCTCGAAGCCAGACGCCTGGCCATGACCTCGCTCCTGCGCGAAACACATCCGCAGGTCCGCGCCGTGCTTGACGCACCGGTCCAGATGCAGAGAGAAACCGATGCCTTGCGGGTGGCCGCCGGCCGACCCGGCGAAGCGGACCTGGAGTCTGCGCTGCAGGCCGCGGCCAGCGCCTGGCCGGCCCAGCAACCGGTGCAGACACTCGGCTACGAGAACGGCCTGCTGACGCTGGCCACGCCCGGCTGGACCGAGCAGCAGGTCGGGGCCTTCCGCAACATCCTGGCGCCGAGCGGCTGGCAGGTCGAAGCTGTCGATGACCGTGTGACCCTGCGTCGCGTAACGGCCGTCGCTGCAGGCCCCCGTACATGAAGACGGCACTGCCGCCGGCCCTGGCCGCGATGAGCGAGCAATGGCGAGCGCGCTGGCGCCGCATGGCGCGGCGTGAACGCCGGCTCATCACTGCAGCCACCATAGTGGTCGGCGTAGCGCTCGTCTGGATGCTGGGCGTGCAGCCGGCCTGGCGCAGCCTGCGCGACACGCCCGCGCAGATCGACGCGGTCGAGTTCCAGTTGCAGCAGATGCAGCGGCAGGCGGCCGAAGCCCGCGAACTACGCAAGCTGCCCACCGTCAAGCCGGCTCAGGCAGAAGCCGCGTTGCGTGGTGCCACTGAGCGACTGGGGACCAACGCACGACTCACGCTGCAGGGTGACCGCGCCACCCTCACCCTCAGCGGCGTCCCCGGCGAAGCGTTGGCCGCGTGGCTGGGTGAGGTGCGCAGCGCCGCCCGCGCGCGCCCCGACGAAGCCAAGCTCTCGCACGGCCCCAACGGTTACAGCGGCAGCGTGCTGCTTACGTTGCCGCGACCGGGCTGACCGACACGCACCTGCACGCGCACGCACCCCATGGCCCGCTCCTTCTCAGCTTCCCAGTGGCGTCCGTCGACCTGGCGCGTGTCCCTGCTGCGTCGGCCGCGGGATGCCGGGGCCGTGTCACGGACGAGTGAATGGGGCGAATCCACCTACGAGGGGCTGCGCTGGGAACGCGCTCGCCACGCCGGGCGGCGCTGGGCCCTTTGGGGAGCGGTGCTCGGGGGCCTGCTCGGCGTCATCGCCTTTGCACCGGCCGCCTGGTTCGCCGCCTGGGTGGAGCGCGCCAGCGCCGGACACGTGCTGCTGGCCGACGCGCGCGGCAGCCTGTGGCAAGGCAGTGCCGTCGCAGTGTTGAGCGGTGGCGCGGACAGCCGGGGTGCCCGCTCGCTGCCGGGCCGGCTGCAGTGGACCCTCCGGCCGGCCGGTCTGGCGCTCTCTCTTCAACTGGAGCATGCCTGCTGCCTCAACGGCCGGCCGAGCGTGCGGCTTACACCCGGTTTCGGCACCGTCACCGCGACCCTGCAGGGCTCGCCCACCTGGATCGGCCAGTGGCCCGCCGAGTGGCTGGTCGGCCTGGGAACGCCCTGGAACACGCTGCAGCTCGGCGGCGTGCTGCGCCTGAGTTCACCGGGTATCAGCCTGCAAACGGTGCAGGGGCGCTGGCGCGTGACCGGCCAGGCCGCGCTCGACGTGGCAAATGCCGCATCCCGGGTGTCGACACTGGAACGGCTGGGCAGTTACCGTCTGGAGATCGGCAGCGACCCGGGCAACTCCGGGACCGCACAACTGACCCTGAGCACGACCGAGGGCGCGTTGCAGCTGTCGGGGCAAGGCACGCTGGGTGCCGGAGGCCTGCGTTTCCGTGGCGAAGCAAGCGCCGCGGAGGCCGACCAGCCGGCGCTGACGAACCTGCTGAACATCATCGGGCGGCGCGACGGCGCGCGGTCCGTCATTTCGATCGGATGATCATGAGCCTGACCACTTCACCGAAGCCCGCCCGCCGCGCCACGGCGCTGCGCGCGCTGGCTGCGGCCTGTGCGGTCAGCGTCGCGCTCGGCAGCCTCGCGCCGCCGGCCCTGGCGCAGAAGACCAAGACGCGCGAGCCGGTGACGCTGAACTTCGTCAACGCCGAGATCGAGGGCGTGGCGCGGGCCATCGGCGCCATCCTGGAGCGGCAGATCGTGATCGATCCGCGCGTGAAGGGCCAGATCACGCTGTACAGCGAGCAGCCCCTGTCGCCGCGCGAGGCCTACCTGAACTTCCTGGCTGCGCTGCGCGGCCTGGGCTTCACGGTGGTCGAGGTCGCCGGCCTGCTGAAGGTGGTGCCCGAGGCGGATGCCAAGCTGCAGACCGGCACCGTGTCGGTCGGCAACGTCACGCGCCAGGGCGATCAGATCATCACGCAGATCTTCCGGCTGAACCACGAGAACGCGAACAACCTGGTGGCCGTGCTGCGTCCGCTGATCAGCCCGAACAACACCATCAACGCCAATCCCGGCAACAACTCGCTGGTGATCACCGACTACGCCGACAACCTGCAGCGCATCGCCAAGGTGATCGCGACGGTGGACGTGCCGGCAGGGACCGATGTCGAGGTGATCCCGCTGCAGCATGCGGTCGCCTCCGACATCGCGGTGCTGGTGCAGCGCCTGTCGGACGCGTCAGCGGCAACGGCGGGCGCCCCGGCGACCGCGGCCAGCGGCGGCACTCTGTCAGTGATCGCCGACGCCCGCACCAACTCGCTGCTGGTGCGCGCCGCCAACCCGGCCAAGCTGGCCCAGGTGCGCTCGCTGGTCGGCAAGCTCGACCAGCCCGGCGCCGCAGGCGCCGGCGGCAGCAACATCTACGTGGTCTACCTGAAGAACGCCGATGCGACGCGTCTGGCCCAGGTGCTGCGCGCGGCCTTCACCAGCAATACCAGCAGCAGCAGCAGCGGCTCGGTCGGCGGCGCGGCGAGTCCGGTCACGAACCTGTCCAACCAGGCGAATGCCCAGCTCGGCAACCAGACCTCGGGCACGGGTGCTGCACCGCAGACGACCAACCCCGTCAGCGGCGCTGCCCAACCGTCGACCGGCGGCTTCATCCAGGCCGATCCGGCCACCAATGCGCTGATCATCACCGCGGCCGAGCCGCTGTACCGCCAGCTGCGCTCGGTGATCGACCAGCTCGATGCGCGCCGCGCCCAGGTCTACGTCGAGACGATGCTGGTGGAGGTCAACGCCACCAAGGCGGCAGACGCCGGCATCCAGTGGCAAGGCCTGATCGGCAAGGACGGCGACAAGACCGGCCTGATCGGTGGCACCAATTTCGGGACCGGCGGGGACAACATCATCAACCTGTCGATCGCCGCGGCCCAGGGCGGCACCGCCGTCAGCGGCAACCTGCCCTCGGCGGGCCTGAATCTCGGCGTCATCCGCCGCTTCGCGGGTGTCTACACGCTGGGTGCGCTGGCGCGCTTCCTGGAGACCAACGCCGACGGCAACATCCTCTCGACGCCGAACCTCGTCACGCTGGACAACGAGGAAGCCAAGATCGTCGTCGGCCAGAACGTGCCTTTCGTCACCGGCTCGTTCACGAGCACGGGGACCGGCAGCGGTGCGACCAATCCGTTCCAGACCATCGAACGCAGGGATGTCGGCATCACGCTGCGCGTGAAGCCCCAGATCGGCGAGAACGGCACCGTGCGCATGACGATCTACCAGGAAGCGTCGAGCGTCGTGAACCAGAACGTCTCGCAAGGCGTGGCCGACGCCACCGCGGGGCTGGTGACCAACAAGCGCTCGATCGAGTCGACGGTGGTGGTGAACGACGGCGACATCCTGGTCATGGGCGGCCTGATGCAGGACCAGTTCCAGGACAACTCCAGCCGCGTGCCGGGCCTGGGCCGGCTGCCCGGCATCGGCGCGCTGTTTCGCAGCGACAACCGCACCCGCACGAAGAGCAACCTGATGGTCTTCCTTCGCCCGCAGGTGATGCGCAGCGCCGAGAGCAGCAATGCGCTGTCGCTCGACCGCTACGATCTGATCCGAGCCCAGCAGCAGAACAGCCAGCCCGAATCGCGCGTGCTGCTGCCGAACTTCGACACGCCGGTGCTGCCACCGCTGCGTCCGCCGCCGGGTGAGTCGATGCAACCCGCGCCCACGCCGCCGGCCTCGCCGCCGCTGCAGAACTGAGCGTTTCGGCATGGCCACCCGCCACCCGCTGCCCTACGCCTACGCGAAGGCCCACTCGCTGCTGCTCGAGGACAACGGCAGCCAGCTCGTGCTGTGGGCCGGCGACGCTGTCTCGCCGTCCGTGTTGAGCGAGGTGCTTCGCCTCTACGCCGTCGACGCCCTCGAGCGCGAAGCGCCGGCCGCACTGTCGCAACGCATCGCCAGCGTCTATGCCGGCGGCGAGTCGAGCGCCGCTGCGGTGATCGGCGAAGTCGAGAGTGGCGTCGACCTGTCGCGCCTGATGCAGGACCTGCCGGCGGTGGAAGACCTGCTCGAGGCCGCCAACGATGCACCCATCATCCGCATGCTCAACGCGCTGCTGACGCAGGCCGCGAAGGACGGCGCGAGCGACATCCACATCGAGCCCTACGAGCGCAGCTCGGCAGTGCGCTTCCGCGTCGATGGCACGCTGCGCGAGGTGGTGCAGCCGAACAAGGCGCTGCACGCCGCGCTGATCTCTCGCCTGAAGATCATGGCCGAGCTCGACATCTCCGAGAAGCGCCTGCCGCAGGACGGCCGCATCTCGCTGCGCATCGGGGGCCGGGCAATCGATGTGCGCGTGTCCACGCTGCCCAGCGCGCACGGTGAACGTGCGGTGCTGCGGCTGCTCGACAAGGGCGACAGCACGCGCTTCACGCTCGAATCGCTGGGCATGAGCGGCGAGACGCTCACCAAGTTCAAGCGCCTCACGGCACAGCCTCACGGCATCGTGCTCGTCACGGGACCGACCGGCTCGGGCAAGACCACCACGCTGTACGCCGGCCTCGGCCAGGTCGACACGCAGACGACCAACGTGCTGACGGTCGAGGACCCGATCGAGTACGAGCTGCCGGGGATCGGGCAGACGCAGGTCAATCCGAAGATCGACCTGACCTTCGCCAAATCGCTGCGCGCGATCCTGCGCCAGGACCCGGACGTCATCATGATCGGCGAGATCCGCGACTTCGAGACCGCGCAGATCGCGATCCAGGCCTCGCTGACCGGCCACCTGGTACTCGCCACGCTGCACACCAACGACGCGCCCAGCGCCGTCACGCGACTGACCGACATGGGCGTCGAGCCCTTCCTGCTCAGCAGCTCGCTGCTCGGTGTGCTGGCGCAGCGGCTGGTGCGCAAGCTCTGCCCGGACTGCAAGAAGCAGGACGACAAGGGGCGCTGGCACCCGGTCGGCTGTCCCACCTGCGGCAGCACCGGCTATAAGGGTCGCACCGGCGTCTACGAATTGATGGTCGCCGACAGCGCCCTGCAGAGCCTGATCCACAGCCGTGCCGCCGAGTCGCAATTGTTCGTCGCTGCGGAACGGGGCGGCATGAAGACGATGCGCGAAGACGGCGAGCGATTGGTGGAGAGCGGGGTGACATCGCTGGAAGAGCTGTTGAGGGTGACGAGGGAATGATGGGCGGCCCGGGGTGGTTCGAGCGCTCTCGCGACGCGGGCATTGAGCCCGCGCCGCTCGCCGAGCGCTGCGCTGGCCGATCTCCGTAGACGGAGCCTCTCGGCCTTCGCTCCACGTTCTCTATGCCCGCTTACAAATTCGAAGCCCTCGACGCTGCCGGCAAGCCCAAGAGCGGCCTGCTGGAGGCCGACAACGCCCGCGCGGCGCGGGCCCAGCTGCGGCTGCAACAGCTGGTGCCGCTGGAAGTGAAGCCGGTTCTGGGACAGGCGGCGAACAGGGGCAGCTTCCAGCTCGGCCGGCGAGTCTTCAACAGCACCGGATTGGCGATCTGGACGCGCCAGCTGGCCGGCCTGGTGAGCGCCGGCCTGCCGCTCGAACGCGCGCTGACCGCACTGACCGACGAGGCCGAGGACCCACGCCAGCGCGAACTGCTGGCCCACCTGCGTGCCGAGGTCAACGCCGGCTCACCGTTCGCCCGTGCGCTCGGCAATGCGCCGCGCGAGTTCGACGACGTCTACCGGGCAGTCGTCGGCGCCGGCGAACAGACCGGCCAACTGGGCCTGGTGCTCGAGAAGCTCGCCGACGACCTGGAAGAGCGCCAGGAACTGCGCAGCAAGTTGATCGGCGCAGCGCTCTATCCCGCCATCGTGTCCCTGGTAGCGATCGTGATCGTGGTCTTCCTGGTCACCTACGTCGTGCCGCAGGTGGCCAGCGTGTTCGCGGGCGGCAAGCGCGCCCTGCCCTTCCTCACCAGCGCCATGCTGGCGATCAGCGCCTTCCTGCGCAGCTGGGGCTGGCTGCTCATGCTCGGCCTGGCCGGCGGCGTGGGCACGCTGCTGTTCATGCGTCGCAACGAGGTCTTCCGCGAGCGCTTCGACGCCTTCTGGCTCACGCTGCCGCTGATCGGGCGCCTGTCCCGCGGCTACAACGCCGCACGCTTCGCCGGCACGCTGGCGATGCTGGCCGGCGCCGGGGTACCGATCCTGAAGGCCCTGCAGGCGGCCGCCGAAACCCTGAGTAACCGCGCCATGCGGGCCGACGCGATGGCCGCGCTGATCCAGGTGCGCGAGGGTGCGCCGCTGGCCTCGGCCCTGGCCGGCAAGCGACGCTTTCCCGGCCTGCTGGCGATGTTTGCCCGCCTGGGCGAGCAGACCGGCCAGCTGCCCGTGATGCTGCAGCGGGCCGCTGCGCAGCTCGGCACCGAAGTGCAGCGCCGTGCGCTGGCGCTGGCCACCATCCTCGAACCCCTGCTGATCGTGGTGATGGGCGCCGTGGTGATGCTGATCGTGCTGGCCGTTCTGCTGCCGATCATCCAGCTCAACACCTGGGTCAAATGAAAAAGGCCGGCCCCACAGGGCCGGCCTCCATTGCCGAACGACGTCGCTGCGCCGAATCAGAGCACGGTCGCCTTCGACGATGCGCGCTGGTTCAGGGCGCTCGCGTCGCTGAGCGGCGTGCCGGCCTGCTTCAGCGACACGAAGGTCGACGGATGCAACTCGGACAGACGCGACGCTTCAATCTGGCGCACGAAGTGCCAGCCCGAAGGCGTCTTGACGTAGGCAAAACCCGTCGGCAGATCGACGAACACGCCGAAATCCTCGACCGGCAGGGTCGTTTCGGCCTGCGCGGGCAGCACGGCGGCCGCAACCAGGGACAGGGTAATCAGGGGGCGGAACAGGGTCTTCATGACGAACCTCTAACCAAGCAGTCGATCGACGGCAGCCTCGTAGGTCACCGTCACCGTCGTTTCTGAAGCAGTCGATCGACGGGGTTTAGCCCGTCACCGTCACACTAGGGTAAACCATTATATTCGGATCTGTGTCTGCCTGCACAGAACCTGTTGCAGTGCGGCATCGGCTTGCTCTTTCCGATCCCCCCGGCACGTGGGTTGCATGCGATCTGCTCGGGGTTTGCCCCGTTGATCCGAGGCTGGCTTGCGGCAGGCTTTGCTGCAATGCATCTCAATGGGTTGTCGTCTGGAGGATCTGAATGCCATCCACCGCCACAGAACTCGTGACCGTGCCGACCGGGCTGCCGCGATCAGGCTTGCCCATCGCCCACATGCGCAGCGTCTACCGCCTCGGTGACGTTGAGCGCCGGCTCGAGAAGCTGCCACCCAAGGAACACGAGAGCCTGCGTGCCACCTATGAGCGCATGCTCGAAAAGGGCGCGGAGCGCTTCCAGGTCAAGCCCTCGGGCGTGCCGGCGATGGACCATCTCTACGAGCAACTGCCCAATTTCCACGACGTGCTCGACGACGTGAAGCGCCAGCTGGCGCTGTGCCACGACAGCCGCGACGCACTCGAGATCACGCCGATGCTGCTGTTGGGTCCCCCGGGCGTCGGCAAGACCCATTTCGCGCGAGAGATGGCGCAGTTGCTCGGCACCGGCCTGGGCTTCCTGTCGATGAGTTCCCTGACAGCTGGTTGGGTGCTCAGCGGCGCCTCCAGCCAGTGGAAGGGTGCGCGGCCCGGCAAGGTGTTCGAGACCCTGGTCGACGGTCAGTACGCCAACCCGGTGATGGTGGTGGACGAGATCGACAAGACCGGCGGCGAGCACGCTTACGACCCGCTGGGCGCGCTGTACGGCCTGCTGGAGCACGACACCGCCGGCAGCTTCACCGACGAGTTCGCGGAGGTCGCGATCGACGCCAGCCAAGTGATCTGGGTCGCCACCGCCAACGATGCACGGGCGATTCCCGAGCCCATCCTGAACCGCATGAACGTGTTCGAGGTGCAGATGCCCGATGCCGCCGCGGCGCGCGCGATCGCTGCGCGCCTGTACCGCGGCATCCGCGCCGACCATGACTGGGGCAGCCGCTTCGCGCCGGAGCCCGGCGACGACGTGCTCGATGCGATGGCCGAGCTGGCGCCGCGCGAGATGCGGCGCGCCTGGATGACGGCCTTCGGCAACGCCAAGCTCGCCGGCCGTGCGGCGGTCGAGCCGCGCGATCTGCCGGAAGCGCACGGCCGGAAGGCCGCCATCGGCTTCATGCAGTAGCGCTCTTCGCTGCGGGGCGGCGCAGCGCACGCCGCCCGGCTAGCATCGGTGCATGTCCGTTTCCCTTGCCGGCCAGCTGGTCGTGGCCATCTCCTCGCGCGCGCTGTTCGACTTCGAAGAAGAGAACACCATCTTCGAAGGCAACGACGACCGCGCCTACATGCAACTGCAACTGCAGCGGCTCGATCGGCCCGCGCGTCCCGGCGTCGCGTTCTCGCTGGTGCACAAGCTGCTCGCCTTCACCACACCTGAAGCGCCGCGCGTCGAGGTGGTGATCCTGTCGCGCAACGACCCGGTCTCCGGCATGCGGGTGTTCCGCTCGGCCCAGCACTACGGCCTGCCGATCCAGCGCGGCGTGTTCACGCGCGGCAGTTCGCCGTGGCGCTACCTGAAACCGCTGCACGCCAACCTGTTCCTGAGCGCGAACGACGCCGACGTGCGCTCGGCGCTCGAGGCCGGCGTGCCGGCGGCGCGCGTGCTGCCGCATGCGGCGCGCGCCTCGGAGGCGCACCCGAACGAGGTGCGCATCGCCTTCGACGGCGACGCCGTGCTGTTTTCCGACGAGGCCGAGCAGGTGTTCCAGAGCGGCGGCCTCGACGCCTTCCAGCGCCACGAGGCCGATCGCGCTGCCAGTCCGCTGGCCGCCGGGCCGTTCAAGCCCTTGCTGCATGCCCTGCAGCAACTGCAGCAGGCCAGTACCGAGCGCATGCGTCTGCGCACCGCGCTGGTCACCGCCCGCAGCGCGCCCGCCCACGAACGC
This sequence comes from Methylibium sp. T29-B, assembly GCF_000576225.1. Lineage (NCBI taxonomy): Bacteria > Pseudomonadati > Pseudomonadota > Betaproteobacteria > Burkholderiales > Sphaerotilaceae > Methylibium > Methylibium sp. T29-B. The sequence goes on from NZ_AZSN01000006.1 coordinate 36,396, forward strand.
GCGATCCGCACGCTGATGGACTGGCACATCGAGGTCGACGAGGCCATGTTCCTCGGCGGCCTGCCGAAGGGCGAGTTCCTGCGCGAGTTCGAGCCCGACTTCTTCTTCGACGACCAGACCCGCCATGTGGAGAACGCTGCGCACCACGTCCCTTCGGGACATGTGGCCTCGGGCGTCTCCAACCCCTGACACCACGATGGCCGGAGCCTGCCATGCCCGATGACTTCTTCGCGCCACCGGCGTTCAAGGCCGACGAGGCACTCGCCGCGCTCAAGCGCCGCCTGCGCGAATGGCGGCTCGTCGAGCGCGAGGGCCGTTTCGAACTGCAGGGTCGCGCGATCGCGGAGCTCCAGTTGGAGAGTGGCGCGATCCGCGCGCGCACCGTGCGCATGCCGGCCATGTCGCCCCAATGGGACGAGACACGGCTGCACAACAGTGCCGATGTCCGGCGCTTCAGCGAGGCGCTGCAGCAGCGCCTCACGCGCTGGGCCGACCGCGACGAGTGAGCAGCGACGGCTCGGGGTTTTCCCCCCTGCCACCACGTCATTCCGCAGGCGCGCACGAGCTCGCCGCTGCGCTTACGTAGTTTCCGGCATGGCTGCTGCCGCGGGAGCCTCTAGCATCGCTCACCGTTTGACGTTTCCCCCAAGGAGTTCTGCATGAAGCGCATCCTGCTCACTGCTGCCGCCGCCCTCGCCGTGACCGGCGCCCTGGCCGAGTACCCGGAGAAGCCGATCACCATCGTCGTGCCGTTCTCCGCCGGCGGCCCGACCGACAAGGTGGCACGCGACTTCGCCGAAGCCGTGCGCAAGCCGCTGGGCGGCGCGACGATCGTGATCGAGAACGTCGGCGGAGCGGGCGGAACGCTGGGTGCCGCCAAGGTCGCGAAGGCCTCACCCGACGGCTACACGCTGCTGCTGCACCACATCGGCATGGCCACCTCACCGGCGCTCTACCGCAACCTGCAGTACAAGACGCTCGACGACTTCGAGTACCTCGGCCTGATCAACGAAGTGCCGATGACCCTGATCGGCAAGCCGACGCTGCCGGCCTCGAACTACGCCGAACTGCTGAAGTGGCTGGACGCGAACAAGGGCAAGGTCAATCTCGCGAACGCCGGCCTGGGTGCGGCCTCGCACCTGTGCGGCCTGCTGTTCCAGTCCACGCTGAAGGCCGATATGACCACCGTGCCCTACAAGGGTACCGGCCCGGCGATGACCGACCTGATCGGCGGCCAGGTCGACATCATGTGCGACCAGACCACCAACACCACCGCCCAGATCGAGGGCGGCAAGGTGAAGGCCTATGCCGTCACCACGCCCAAGCGTCTGACGACGCCGGCGCTGGCCAAGCTCCCCACGCTCGACGAGTCGGGCATGAAGGGTTTCAACGTCAGCATCTGGCATGGTCTCTACGCGCCGAAGGGCACGCCGAAGGCGGTGCTCGACAAGGTCAACGCCGCACTGAAGACCGCACTGCATGACGCCGACTTCCTGAAGCGCGAGGAGGCGCTGGGCGCGGTGGTCGTGAACGACGCACGCACCAGCCCGGCCGAGCACAAGAAGTGGGTCTCGTCGGAGATCGACAAGTGGGGCCCGTCATCAAGGCCGCTGGACAGTACGCCGACTGAGGCAAGACCCGCGGCCACGAAGGCCAAACTCAGCAAGCCACTCCTCGGAGTGGCTTTTTGCGTCGGCGCTCAGCTGAATCGGCAATGCAGGCTCGTGTCGCCGACCTGCGCCAGCCACACATGCCCGCCCGGCTGCAGCAGCGCGTTGCGCAACACCCAGCCGCCCGCATCGGCCTGCAGGCCCAGGCGCAGCAGGTCGCCCATCACGGCATCGGAGTCGCGCAGCCCGAGCGGCAGGTCGGGCGTGCGCCGCCGTTCCTCGCGCCAGGCCGCGGCGCATTGCGAATACGGCAGCCGGCCCTGCGCCACCGCTTGCGCCAGCGGGCTCTCCGGGGGCGGGAAGGGCCGCAGCGACGCGTCGAAGCACTCGCGTCCGAAGCGGCCGAACTTCGAGTCGCCGTCGAGATACCACTGGCTCAGCAACTTGGCGCGCCGCTGCGGCAGATCGAACACGAACTCCCAGCGCCGGGCTGCGCCGTCCCGGGCCACGCCCTGGGGCGCCAGCACATGCTTCAGCCGCGCGTCGGAATCGAACTGGTGGGCCGTCTTCACGGCCTGCTCCAGCGCGTGCGAGACGAGGCAGGGCACGCCGCCGCCGGGCGGACGCTCGTTTCGGGTCAGTGGCTCGTGCAGGCTGTTGCGATCGAGCGACGATCGATGCTGTTGAGTAGACGGCGTAGAGCGGTCACGCGGCCCTCCTCGAAAGGGCCCGCGTCGTCACCAGATCACAGCGCTCGCGGCGACGGCAAGGAGAGTACGGGCGGTGCGTCATGGTCTCAGTTTGTCATGTCCGACGACGAGCGGGATCGTCACCGGCCCGTCGTTGACCAGGAGCACTTGCATGTCGGCACCGAATTCGCCACATTCGACCGGGGTGTGCCGAGAACGCGCCGTGGCCAGCAACCTTTCGTAGAGCACCCGGCCTTGCTCCGCAGGTGCAGCGCCGCCGAAGCTGGGGCGGTTGCCACCCGAGCAATCGGCCGCCAGCGTGAACTGGCTGACGATGAGCAGACCGCCGCCAGCCTCCACCACGCTGCGGTTCATCTTGCCGGCATCGTCGGAAAACACACGCAGCTTGAGCAGGCGCTCGACCAGCTTGTCGGCCACGGCTCCGGTATCCGAGGGCTCCGCGCACACCAGCACCAACAAGCCCGGGCCGATCTCGCCGACTCGGCGGCCACCGACCTCGACCCGCGCCTGGCTGACACGCTGCAGCAACGCGATCACAGCAAGTCCCGTTCGTCGTCGAAATGCGCCTCGACGTCGCTCGGCAGCAGCTGGATGGTGGCACGCAGGCCCGGCACTGCGCTCATCAGCGCCTGCTCGACCGAGGTGCGCAGCGCCGCAGCCCGGCCCAGCGTCCAGCTGGCCGGCATGTGCATGTGCAGGTCGACGAAGCGCCGCTGACCGGCACGCCGGGTGGAGACGTGGTCGAACCGGATGGTGTGATGTCGGAAGCTTTCGAGCACGCCCTCGATGTCGCGCAGCACCTCCGGCTCGAGGGCCTGGTCCATCAGGCCGTCGGCCGAGCGGCGCACCAGCGACGTCCCTTCGCGCAGGATGTTGAGCGCCACCAGGATGGCCGTCGCCGGGTCAAGCCACAGCCAGCCGGTCCACTGCACGGCCACCAGCGCGACCACCACACCGGCCGACGTCCAGACGTCCGTGATCAGATGGCGCGCATCGGCCTCCAGCGCCATCGAGCGGTGTTCGCGGGCCTTGCGGAACATGGCCCAGGCGAGCGCTCCGTTCATCGCCGAACCCACCACCGACAGCGCGATGCCGAGGCCGATTGCATCGATCGGCTGGGGTTCCAGGAAGCGGTGCGCCGCGGCCCAGATGATGCCCAGTGCTGCCGCGAAGATCAGCACCCCCTCGAAACCGCTGGAGAAGTACTCCGCCTTGTGGTGACCATAGGGATGGTCGTCGTCGGCCGGTCGACGGGCCACCGTGACCATCAGCAGCGCGAACATGGCGCCAGCCAGGTTGACCAGCGACTCCAGCGCGTCCGACAGCAGGCTCACCGAATCGGTGAACCACCAGGCGCCGGCCTTCAGCGCGATGGTGGCCAGCGCAACGGCGATCGAAAGCTTGAGGTAGGTGCTGACCGACATGCGCCGATTGTCGTCGGCCGATCGGTCGGCGGTCGCCGCTCGCTACGGCTGCCGTCTGCGCCAGCGCATCAACAGTTCGCTGACGGCGTGCAGCCCCAGCAGCCCGGGCAGCGCGGCGGCCATCGCCTCGTGCACGTCACCGACGATGCTGCGATCCCCCAGGTCGCGTTGCCCAGCAGGACGCCACTGGCAGCGACCAGCGACACCGCCAGCACCAGCCCCCAGCGCAACGCAGTGCGCACCGGCTGCCAGGCCGGACGCGACGCCCGACGGGCGGCGCGCACCACGCCCAGCGTGCCGGCGGTCACCAGCCACAACCCGAAGACGCCGGCGGCAGCCAGCCCCAGCGCGGCGTGCGAACCGGGGTGCGCTTCGGCACCCAGCCAGGCCACGGCCAGCACCGCAGCCAGTACACCGTGCAGGAGCACGGCGGCAAACACGTGAGCTCGCCGGAAGCCCGCGGGGTGGGTCGTGCCGATGTCCGCGGTCGCGTCAATGCCCATGGCGGCCGGGCTGCAGGCGCTGCAGCGTCTTCGGATGGAAATAGGCCTCGACCTTCCAGCCGTCCTTGTCGAGCGCTTCGACTTCATAGCAGCCGTCGTCGACCTCGATCTTCTCGATGCGCCAGCCCTGGCCGTTGAGCTGTTGCTCGAGCTCGGCCATCGGTCGCCATTGATCGCGCGGTCCGGCACCGCAAAGATCCTTGCTGCCGGCGTGCACCGGTGCGCTCACCAGAAGGGCGGCGGCCGCCACAGCGGCCAGCGACAGGGAGAGTCTGTTCATCGAAGCTCCTTTCGAGGGGTTGGAAATCGGCAGGCCGCCAGCGCGACCCCATGGCAGGCATGCTGCGCGCCACCCGTGAACCGAAGCTGAACGCGGCGCGGTCCCCGTTCAGCCCCGGTTCAGGCAACGCCGTCAGGCTGCAGAATCCATGTTCAACGCCATGCAACTGCTGCTCCTCGAAGACGACATCGATCTCGGCCAGGCGGTGGTCGACCACCTCGAAGCCCAGGGCCACACCGTCACGTGGATGAAGCTGTGCGCCCAGGCCGAGGCCGCGCTGCGCGGCGATCCCGCAATCGAACTGGTGCTGCTCGACCTGCAACTGCCCGACGGCGAGGCGCTCGACCTCTTGCGCCGCCTGCGCGCCGGCGGCGAGCGGCGCCCGGCGATCGTGCTGACGGCGCGCGACCAGGTCAGTGATCGCATCCGCGGCTTGCAGGCAGGCGCCGACGACTACCTGGTCAAACCCTTCGACCTCGAGGAGATGCTGGCACGCATCGACGCCGTCGCCCGCCGCAGTGGTGTGACCGATCCGCAGGCCGTGCGCGCCCAGGCCACCTCGCTGGACTTCGAGGCCAAGCGCGCGCTGCGCGACGGCGATCCGGTCACGCTGACCGCGATGGAATGGGCGCTGCTGGGACGGCTGGCGAGCCGCCCGGGGCGCATCTGGAGCCGGGCCGAGCTGGAGCAGGCCTTGCACGCGCAGGCCGGCCGCGACGAGGTGGAGAGCAACTCGCTCGAGGTCATCGTGAGCCGGCTGCGCCGCAAGCTGGGCGCCACGTTGATCAGCACCCATCGCGGTCTGGGATACCGGCTTGAAGCCTGAACCGGGCGCCCCCCCGTCGCCGCCGTGGCGCCTGGAGCAGCGGCTGCGGCGTCAGCTGCTGCTGGCGCTCGCGGTGCTGTGGCTGGTCGGTGCGGTGACGGCGCTGGTCGGCCAGCAGCACGAGCTGCACGACGTGCTCGACGACGCCCTGGAAGACACCGCGGAGCGCGCACTGAGCCTGCCGCTGCGCAGCGACGCGGCCCCTGAGGCGCCACAGGGCGACGATGACGACGAGCACGCGCGCCTGCAGATCTTCGACCGCGATGGCCACCTGCTGTGGCGCTCGGCCGAAGCGCCGCTCACCCCGCTGGCCGACCTGCGCCGCAAGGGCACACGCAGCGAGGGCGGTTGGCGCGTGTCGGTGCAGCGCCGTGACGACGGCAGCCGGCAGGCGGTGGCTGCCGAGCCGCTGGAAGTCCGCCATGAGGCGCTAGGCCAGGCCGCACTGTGGCTGCTGACGCCCTTGCTCGCTCTGCTCCCTCTCGCTGCGCTGCTGGTTCACCTGGTGCTGCGGCGCGGCTTCCGACGACTGGAACCGCTGCGCGCTGGTCTGGCCCGGCGCGAAGGCGCCGACCTGTCGCCGCTGCCGCTCGACGGCCTGCCGGGTGAGCTGAGGCCGCTGGTCGAGACCTTGAACGCCTTGCTCGCCCGGGTGAGCGCGTTGCTGCAGGCGGAGCGCCAGTTCGCGGCCGCCGGAGCTCACGAGTTGCGCACCCCGCTCGCGGCCGCCCGCGCGCAGGCGCAACGCCTGGCCCAGGAGGCGCGTGACGTCGGCCTGACCGAGCGTGCCGATGCACTGGTGCGGCAGCTCGATCGACTCGCTGCGTTGGCCAGCCGCCTGCTGCAGATCGCGCGCATCGAATCGGGCGTGGCGTTGAAACGCGAGCCGGTCGACCTGGCTCAGCTGGCCACGCTGGTGGCCGACGAGTTCCCCGAGGCACGGCCCGGCGGGCGCCTGCGAGTCGAGGCCGGGCCGGTGGTCATCGTCGCGGCCGATACCGACGCCTGGGCATCGCGCTGCGCAACCTGATCGACAACGCACTCAAGCACGGTGGCCCAGCCGCCCAGGTCACGGTGCAGGCCGGACCGGGCTCGATCAGCGTGCGCGACGACGGTCCCGGCGTGCCGCCCGACAGCCTGACGCGCCTAGTGCGCCCCTTCGAGCGCGGCGCATCGGCGGCCGAGGGCAGCGGTCTGGGGCTCGCGATGGTCGAGACGATCGCCCGGCAGTCGGGAGCGCAACTGGAGCTGAGGTCGCCGGTCGCCGGCGGACACGGCTTCGAAGCCACGCTGCGTTTCGCAGACCCCTGAGGCGGGCCTCACCCGCGCGGCGGGCGCTCAGCGGAGCGTCACGCGGGCGAACTTGCGCTTGCCGACCTGGACGACGTAGGTCCCGGCCTCGAGCTTCAAGCCCTTGTCGCTGATGGCGACGCCATCGATGCGCACGCCCCCCTGCTCGACCATCCGCAGCCCTTCGCTGCCCGAGGCCACCAGGTTGGCCTGCTTCAGCAAGGTGCCGATCCCGAGCGGTGCGCCGGCCAGCGCCACGTCGGGCAGTTCGTCGGGCACACCGCCCTTGGCACGGTTCTGGAAGTCCGCCTCGGCGGCTTCGGCAGCCGCCGCATCGTGGAAGCGCGTGGTGACCTCCTTGGCCAGCAGCACCTTGGCATCTTTCGGGTTGCGGCCCGCATCGACCTCGGCCTTCAGCGCGGCGATCTCGGCCTCGGAGCGGAAGCTGAGCAGGGTGAAGTACTTCCACATCAGCGCGTCACTGATGGACAGCATCTTGGCGAACATGCTGTTGGCCGGCTCGGTGATGCCGATGTAGTTGTTCTTGCTCTTCGACATCTTCTCGACGCCATCCAGGCCTTCGAGCAGGGGCATGGTCAGGATGCATTGCGGTTCCTGTCCGTACTCGGCCTGCAGCTGCCTGCCAACCAGCAGATTGAACTTCTGGTCGGTGCCCCCGAGCTCGAGGTCCGACTTCAGCGCCACCGAGTCGTAGCCCTGCATCAGCGGGTAGAGAAACTCGTGCACCGAGATCGGCACGCCGGCCTTGAAGCGCTTGGTGAAATCGTCGCGCTCCATCATCCGAGCGATCGTGTAGCGCGACGCCAGCTGGATCATGCCGCGCGCGCCGAGCGGGTCACTCCATTCGGAGTTGTAGCGGATCTCGGTCTTCGACGGATCCAGTACGAGGCTGGCCTGCCGATAGTAGGTCTGGGCGTTCGACTCGATCTGCTCGCGCGTCAACGGCGGCCGCGTGGCATTTCGGCCGGACGGGTCGCCGATCATCGAAGTGAAATCCCCGATCAGGAAGATCACCTGGTGCCCCAGATCCTGGAGCTGGCGCATCTTGTTCAGGACGACGGTGTGGCCGAGGTGGATGTCGGGAGCCGTCGGGTCGAGCCCCAGCTTGATCCGCAGTGGCACGCCGGTTGCATTCGACCGTGCCAGCTTCTGCAGCCAGTCGTCCTGGGGCAACAGTTCGTCGCAGCCCCGCAGGCTGACGGCCATGGCGGCCCGAACTGCATCGTTCACAGGGTACTTGGCGACAGAAGCCGGCCGTTCGGGGAGTTTTGCGGCACTAACCTGATCGGCAGGGTCGGACATGAGCAGGATTTGGGTTTTTACGCCGGGCCACTACGGCCCCTCGATACAATCGTTGCGTTTGCAGAGTGACGGGATTCTAGAGGGGCACAACCCCCGGCATCGTCGACTGCCCACGCCAGACTTGCCGCATGTGTCCCCGCCAGCGGGATTGCTCGGGTCGTTCGCTTTTCAGGATCGTTGGGATTGAACACTTCTGCTTCCTTGCTTCGCCTCGTCGAGCGTACCGACGCGCTGTTGCAGCGCCATCCACGCCGGCTCACGGCAGCCGTCGTGACATTGCTGCTGGGCTCGGCAGTCACCGCCTTCGGCGTGGCGCCGATGGCCCCCGATGCAGCCGACCTGCCACGCCGGGTTCTAACGGAAAGCGTCACCCCGCTTGCGCTCGACGCACAGTTGCAAGCACTTGAAACACACTCGGTAGCGCTCTACCGCAGCGAACTCACCCGCAGCAGCGACACGGCCGACACGCTGCTCCAGCGTCTCGGCATCGATGATGCGGAGGCAGCAGCCTTCCTGCGTCGCGATGCCACAGCGCGCGCGCTGCTCGAAGGCCGTGCCGGGAAGATGGTGCAGGCACTCGCCACCAACGGCCGGTTGAGCCGGCTCATCGCCCGCTCTCCCGCCGAAAGCACAGCTCAGTTCTCGACGCATTTCACGCGGCTCACCATCGAGCGCGACGCGATTGGCCTGCGAGCGCGCACCGAGCAGGCGGCGCTGTCCAACGAGGCCAAGCTCGGATCCGGCACCATCCAGAGTTCGTTGTTCGCGGCCGCGGACGACTCGCGACTGCCCGACGCAGTGACCATCCAACTCGCCGAGCTGTTCGGCACGGATATCGACTTCCGCCGCGAGCTCAAGCGCGGCGACACCTTCACGGTACTGTACGAGGCGCTCACCGCCGATGGCGAGCCGGTGACGTGGAACCAGGCATCGGGTCGCGTGCTGGCGGCTCAGTTCATCAACGATGGGCGCACGCACGATGCCGTGTGGTTCGAGGAAACCTCCTCCACGGGCAAGACCAAGGGCGGCTACTTCGGACTCGACGGTCGCAGCAAGAACCGCATGTTCCTCGCATCGCCGATGGCCTTTTCTCGTGTGACCTCCGGCTTTTCGATGCGATTGCACCCGATCCTCAAGACCTGGCGCGCCCACCTGGGAGTCGACTATGGCGCGCCGACCGGCACGCCGGTGCGCGCCGTCGGCGACGGCGTCGTCGAGTTTGCCGGCTGGCAGAACGGCTACGGCAACATCGCCATCATCCGCCACGCCGGTGACCGCGAGACCCGCTACGCGCACCTCAGCCGCCTCGATGTGAAGCGTGGTCAGCGCATCGACCAGGGCCAGCTCGTCGGCGCCGTGGGAGCTACCGGCTGGGCCACCGGCCCTCACCTGCATTTCGAGTTCCGCGAGCGCGGCCAGGTCCAGGACCCGCTGAAGATCGCGCGCGCGTCCGAGGCCCTCACCATCTCGCCTGCCGCGCGGGCGCAGTTCGACGAAATGGCGGCCGCCGCCCGGTCGCAGCTGACCGTCGCCTCTGCCGTGAGCCCGGTGGCACGCTTCGAGTGAGGCGCCCGCCGCACCGCGGAACGAGCCCGCCACGGCGGGCTTTTTCACGCCCCCGGGGCTTAGGATGCTGCAATGGGTGAGAACTACATCGGCCTGATGTCAGGCACCTCGATCGACGGCGTCGACGGTGTGCTGGTCGAGTTCGACGGTGAACGCATGCAGGTGCTGGCGCACGCGCACCGGGCGTTCGACCCCGCACAGCGCGCCGAACTGCTGGCGCTGAACACCCCGGGCGACAACGAATTGCACCGCGCTGCCCTGGCGGCGAACGCCCTGGCCCGGACGTACGCCCAAGTCGTGACCGAACTTCGCAAACGCGTGCCCGGCCCGGTACGCGCCATCGCAGCGCACGGCCAGACCGTGCGGCATCGGCCCGGTCAATTCGACGGCATCGGCTACACGCTGCAGCTCAACGCACCGGCCCTGCTGGCCGAGTTGACCGGCATCGCGGTCGTGGCCGACCTGCGCAGCCGCGATGTCGCGGCCGGCGGCCAGGGCGCTCCCCTGGTCCCGGCCTTCCACCGCGCCCGCTTCGGTCGAGACAGCGAAGCCGTGGCCGTGGTCAACATCGGCGGCATCAGCAACCTGACGCTGTTGCCCGGAGACGCTCGCCCGGTTCGAGGCTTCGACTGCGGTCCCGGCAACGCTCTGATGGATCTGTGGTGCCTGCGACATCGTGGCCTGCCATACGACGACGGTGGACAGTGGGCCGCTGGCGGGACCGTCGCGCCCGACCTGCTCGCCGCCGCCCTGCGGGACCCGTACTTCGCCCTGCCGCCACCGAAAAGCACCGGACGCGACGACTTCCATGGCGCGTGGCTCGATGGCCTGCTGGCAGAGAGGCCGGGCCTCCATCCGCAGGACGTGCAGGCGACGCTGTGCGAGCTGACCGCCCGGGTCATCGCCGACGATCTGGTGCGCCACCTGCCCGCCACGACCGTCCTGCTGGTGTGCGGCGGCGGTGCGTTGAACCGGGAGCTGATGCGCCGGCTGCAGGCCGCGCTACCGGGCACGCCGGTGCAATCCAGTGCGGAACGCGGCTTGCCACCGCTGCAGGTCGAGGCTGCGGCATTTGCCTGGCTGGGCCGGGCCTGCCTGCACGGCCGCAGCGGTTCCCTGAAGGAAGTGACCGGCGCCGCAGGATCGCGCGTGCTGGGGGCGCTCTACCCGGCTTGATCGGATCCGGGAAACGAAGAAGCCGCCCGAGGGCGGCTTCTGGGTGATGCAGCTGGTGCGGGAGAGCCCCGCACTACGCCTCAGGTCGAGAAGCTCGAACCGCATCCGCAGGTGGTGGTAGCGTTCGGATTCTTGATGACGAACTGCGCGCCTTCCAAGTCTTCCTTGTAGTCGATCTCGGCGCCTACCAGGTACTGCAGGCTCATCGCGTCGATCAACAGCATCACGCCGTTCTTCTCCATCTTGGTATCGTCGTCGTTGACGATCTCGTCGAAGGTGAAGCCGTACTGGAAGCCGGAGCAGCCGCCGCCCTGTACGAAGACGCGCAGCTTCAGCTCGGGGTTGCCCTCTTCCTCGACCAGTTCCTTGACCTTGCCGGCCGCACTGTCGGTGAAGACGATCGGGGCGGGCATCTGGGTGGCAATGTGTTCTGCAACGGCGCTCATGGAGACTCCTGTGACTCGCGATCCGGAATCGCCCTCGTATTGTGACCGACTGCGCTCAAGACCGCATTGGCCGCCAGTCGCAGCGCCGGTTTGTCCTCCGACGCCAGCGGCCGCAGTTCCCGTTCACCTGTGCGCCCTGGTGCATTTCCAGGCGCTCGTAGCGCACATTGCCCTCTATGCGAGCCTTGGGCTGCAACTCCAGCAGTTCATCCGATTCCAGCGGGCCGCGGACTTCGCCATTGACGATCACGTGACCCGCCTTGACCCTGCCGGCAATGCTGGCTTTCTCGCCGATCACGAGCAGGTTGCGTTCGTCGCCGAGGGCCAGCACATTGCCCATCACCCGCCCGTCGATGCGGAGACCCTCGCTGAAGCGGATCTCGCCCTCGATCACCGTGCCCTCGCCAACGAGTGTGCGGATGGGAGGTTGCTTGCGCATTCCGAACATGTTTCATCTCCTAGGAAAGGCGTGCCATGCCGCGCGCTAGAGGCTCACATCCTGGCTGGCGCGCACACCGCCCTGGGCGTCCAGCACCCGGACCTGCAGGGCGTCGACCACGGCCAGCGCGGGAAAATTGAGCGTGCCGTCCACGCGCTGGTACTGGCGGAACTGCAGCACACGCGGCGCTCCGGATGGCGATTGCGACCACGTCTGGCCTTCGAGCTGACCCTTCAGCGTCAGCTCATAGCGTCCCTTGAACTCGGCTGGTGACTTGCCCTGCTGCATCACCAGCAACTGGTAGCGCAATTGTCCGTTGCCGACGACTTCGGCCTGCAGCCCGCGCACCACCAGTTCCGATTTCCCGCTGGTCGGCAGCAGGCGCTCAAAGAAGCCGAGGTCCCCTTTGAGCGCCAGATTCTCGGCCTCCAGCGCCTTGATCTGGCTCATGAGTCGCTCCTGAGTCGTGCGCTCCGTCTTGAGCAGGCTCTCCGCGGTGTTGGCGATGCTCTGCGCCTTGTCGCGCTCGCTGCGCAACTGCTCGAGGTCGATCGCATCCGCCTCCTTCGACGGCGTCGCCACCGGCACCCGATCGAGCCGGTCGAGGCCGGCGATGTCCTTGCCGAACTCGAAGGCCCACAGAGCCAGCGCCGCCGAGAATCCAAGGGCCAGCGCCAGAACCGCCCAGCGCAGCGGCCATGGCAGATGACTGCGCACGATCATGCGCGGCGCACTGATCGACAAGCGGCGGCGCAGCAGCTTCCAACGCATGGGGTTCCGGAAAGCCCAAAAGTCCATTCTAGGCAGCCACCCCGTGGCCGCCAGCGCGCAATGTGCAACCGGACGATGAACTTGCAGCACAAATGAAAAAGCCGCCCGAAGGCGGCCTTTTGTCGCGGACTGCGCAGAAAGATCAGCGCTTGCTGAACTGCTTGCGGCGACGCGCGCCGTGCAGGCCGACCTTCTTGCGCTCGACCTCACGCGCATCGCGCGTGACGAAACCGGCACGGCTGAGCTCGGACTTGAGCGCCGCGTCGTAATCGATCAGCGCCCGCGTCACGCCGTGGCGCACAGCGCCGGCCTGACCCGATTCGCCACCACCGTGAACGTTGACCTTGATGTCGAAGGCCTCGACATTGTTGGTCAGGAACAGCGGCTGCTTGACGATCATGATCGACGTCTGACGGCCGAAATATTGTTCGACCGGCTTGCCGTTGACCGTGATCTGGCCGCTGCCCTTCTTGATGAACACTCGTGCCACCGAAGACTTGCGGCGGCCGGTCCCGTAATTCCAATTGCCAATCATCGCCGCTCCTTAGACTTCCAGAGCCTTGGGGCTCTGGGCGGTGTGCGGGTGCGTGGCACCGGCATAGACCTTCAGCTTCTTGATCATCGCGTAGCCCAGCGGCCCCTTGGGCAGCATGCCCTTCACGGCCTTCTCCAGGGCGCGGCCGGGGTGCTTGGCCTGCATGTCCTTGAACTTGGTCGCGTAGATCCCACCCGGGAAACCCGAGTGCCGGTAGTACACCTTGTCGGTGGCCTTGTTGCCCGTGACACGGAGCTTTTCGGCGTTGACGATGACGATGAAGTCGCCGGTATCGACGTGAGGCGTGTAGATGGGCTTGTGCTTGCCACGCAGACGGAGGGCCACTTCGCTGGCAACCCTTCCGAGGACCTTGTCGGTCGCGTCAATCACAAACCACTCGTGCGTCACTTCGGCCGGTTTGGCGCTGAAGGTTTTCATGACTTTGAAACAGAGTGGAAATCCCGGCTCACATCGCTTTCGCGGTCGGTGCCCCTTGTATGCCATTCCTTCGGACGAGCCGTCGAACCGGCGTGGGGCCTCTTAGGCGAAATACCGACCACCCTGGGGCGACCGCTTCTCCCGGAGCCAGAAAGCGGGAAAGCCAAGCAGTATAAGCCAGATCATTCCGTCGGACGGCGCAGGAGTCGAAGTCGGCCGTGGCGGCGCATTCCCCTCCCCCACCACAAGGTCAAGCGAGATCGCCACTAAAATATAAGGGTAAACCCCATGATCACCGATCCCTTTCCCCCTGCTGCCCGCCCGAGCATGTCTGCGGCCCCCTCCGCCCAGCCCGCCTCGCGACGCGCGCATCGCAGTGCCTTGCAATGGGTGCCGATCCGCTCGCTCGCCGAACGTCACCGGGAGCGGATCGTCGCCCATCTGGTTGCTCTCCCGCCGCGCGACCGCTATCTGCGCTTCGGCCACGCCGCAAGCGATGAGCAGATCGCGCAATACGTGGACAGCATCGAGTTCGCGCGCGACGAGGTCTTCGGCATTTTCAACCGCCGGCTGGAATTGGTGGCGATGGCGCACCTCGCATATGAGCGCGCGCCGCAACTGGACAGCATCCCGCGATGGTCGAGTTTGGGGTGTCGGTGCTGCCGCAGGCGCGTGGGCGCGGCTATGGAGCCCGCCTGTTCGATCACGCGGTCATGCACGCCCGCAACCGCGGAACGGAGACCCTGTTCATCCATGCGCTGAGCGAAAATACCGCCATGCTGAAGATTGCACGCAACGCCGGTGCCAAGGTGGTGCGCGACGGCAGCGAGTCGGAAGCGTGGCTGAAACTGCCGCCCGACACCCTGGGCAGCCAGGTCGAGGAGATGGTGGAAACCTATGCCGCCGAGGTGAATCACCGCCTGAAACGTCACGCGCTGCAACTGGAGCACTGGTTCGATGCCGTGAACGAGGTCCGGGCCCGGTTCGCCAAGGGACTGGTCGTCGCCTCGGAGTAGCCCGCGGCCGTCGCCGCGGGGCGACAAGCACTCACCTGAGGGGATGCCGCCCAAGCCCGGCGGTGACTAGCATGCCGGACCGTCCGCGCCGTGCCGCGGCGAAATCTGCCACGCCACCGTATCCCTCATGACGCTGCCCCTCTGGCTGTATGCGCTGCTCGCGGGCATGGCCCTGGTCTGCGCATTTGCCGTCGGGCGCTACTCGCTCGCCCGCCGACAACGCCGTTCGCTGCCGAGGCAATGGCTGCTGATGGCACGGCCGGTCCTCAATTCCGACGAACGCCGCACCATGCGCATGCTGCGCGAGGGACTGCCCCAGTACATCGTGCTGGCGAAACTGCCGCTGGTCCGCCTCTGCCAACCGCGCGACCCGCGGCGGGTGCGCTACTGGTTCGACCTGCTCGGCAGCCTGCATGTGAGTTTCGCCGTCTGCAGCCCCAACGGCCGCGTCATCGCCGTCATCGACCTCGAGCCGGAGCGCGGCGTGTCGCGGCGCGCCAGCAAGATCAAGCAATCGGTACTGGATGCGTGCCGCATCCGCTACCTGTCGTGCAAGGCCGAGAATCTGCCCCCGATGAGCGAACTGCAATTGCTGCTTCGCCCCCAAGGCGCTGCACCGCGCCAAGCGCCGCTCGCCGCCGCGCCACCGAAGAACTTCCAGCAGGCACGCAGCACCTTGTCCGACACGGTCCGCACGCGCCGCGCCGAGCGCTCGGCCCGCTGGGCGGACTCCGGCTTCCCACAGGATTCCTTTTTTGCGCCGGACAGTCGACTCGACGGCCCGAGCAGCGAGTTTGCGCCACTGGCCGCTGCAGTGCCCGACTCGCTCTCGGGTTCTCTGCGCTGAACACTCGCCCGCCTCGGAAAGGCGCCGTCGCAGATCCGATCCGCCAGCGTTCCCGGCCGGGGTACGCCCGCATGCGAGCATCGCGGCATGGATCATGCCGCACCGCCCCAGCCCTTTGCCGATCTGACACCGCACGCGGTGCTCGACGCGATGGCCGACATCGGCCTTTACGGCGATGGTCGGCTGCTGCAACTCAACTCCTACGAGAACCGCGTGTTCCAGGTGGCGCTGGAGGACGGCAACACCGTCGTCGCGAAGTTCTATCGCCCCGCGCGCTGGAGCAACGAGCAAATCCTCGAGGAGCACGCCTACGCGCTCGAGCTCGACGCCGCCGAAGTGCCGGTCGTCGCCCCGCTGGTGCTGGATCCCCGGCAAGCGCGCGGTGCATTGCGATGTCTCGGTGCGCCCCCCACGCTGGCAACGCTCGGCGGCATGCGTTTCGCCGTCGCGCCGCGCCGCGCCGGGCGGGCGCCGGAACTCGACGATCCCGAGGTGCTGGAATGGATCGGCCGCTTCATCGGTCGTCTGCATGCCGTTGGGCGACAGCGGCCGTTCGAGCACCGGCGCACGCTTGACATCGATACCTTCGGCCATGCTCCGCGGAAGTGGCTGCTCGACACCGACAAGGTCACCGCCGCAGAGCGCCCGCGCTGGTCAGACGTGTCGGAGCGGGCGCTGACGCTGGTGGCCCAGCATTTCGCCGCGGCCGCCCCGCTGCGTTCGCTGCGCCTCCATGGCGACTTCCACCCTGGCAACCTGCTGTGGACGCCTCAGGGCCCGCATTTCGTCGATCTCGACGACGCGGCGATGGGTCCCGCCGTACAGGATCTGTGGATGCTGCTGTCGGGAGACCCGGATGTCGCCCGACAGCAACTCGCCGCGCTGCTGGAGGGCTACGAAACGTTCTGCGACTTCGACCGCCGCGAGCTCGCGCTGGTCGAGGCGCTTCGCACCCTGCGGATGATCCACCACAGCGCTTGGCTCGCACAGCGTTGGGACGATCCGGCCTTCCCCGCCGCGTTCCCGTGGTTCGGCGCGCCGAGCTACTGGTCCCAGCAGATCGAGCACCTGCTGATGCAGATCGACGTGATGACCGGCGCGTAGCGCCGGTCAGCGCAGAACGGAGCGGCTCAGACCAGCAGCCGGTTCACGCGCTGCACGTAGGCAGCCGGGTCGTCGAGCTGGCCGCCTTCGGCCAGCACGGCCTGGTCGAACAGCACCTGCGCCAGATCGTCGAAGCGCTCGCTGCCATCGAGGCGCTTCACTAGCGCGTGTTCGGTGTTGACCTCCAGGATCGGCAGGCTCGTCGGTGCGCTCTGGCCGGCCTGCTTCAGCAGGCGCGCAAGGTGCCCGCTGATATCGCCATCTTCCACCACCAGGCAGGCCGGCGAATCGACCAGCCGTGTCGTCACGCGTACGTCCTTGGCGCGCTCCTTCAACGTGTCCTTCAACTTCTCCAGCACCGGCTTGAAGGCCTCGGCCGCTGCCTCGGCCTGCTGCTTCTCGCCCTCGTCCTGCAGCTTGCCCAGGTCCACCGCGCCCTTGGCCACGCTCTGCAGCGGCTTGCCCTCGAACTCGAACAGGTGCGAGAGCATCCACTCGTCGACGCGGTCCGTCAGCAGCAGCACCTCGATGCCCTTCTTGCGGAACACCTCGAGTTGCGGGCTGTGCCGTGCCGCCGCCGTGGTGTCCGCGGTGATGTAGTAGATCGCCTCCTGGCCGTCCTTCATGCGCGCCAGGTAGTCGGCCAGCGACACCCCCTCGTCGGCCTGGGTCGATGCGAAGCGCAACAGCTTGGCCAGGCGCTCCCGGTTCGCGTGGTCCTCGCCCACGCCTTCCTTGAGCACCGCGCCGAACTCGCGCCAGAAGGCGGCGTACTGGTCGCGCCGCGCGGCGTCTTCGCTGCCCGCCATCTCTTCCAGCATGCCCAGCACGCGCTTGGTCGAGCCTTCGCGGATCGCCTTCACGTCGCGACTTTCCTGCAGCAGCTCGCGCGAGACGTTCAGCGGCAGGTCGCTCGAATCGATCACGCCCTTGACGAAGCGCAGGTAGCTCGGCATCAGCGCCTGTGCGTCGTCCATGATGAAGACGCGTTTCACGTAGAGCTTGATGCCGCCCTGGCGGTCGCGGTTCCACAGGTCGTGCGGCGCCTTCGCCGGCAGGTAGAGCAGTTGGATGTACTCGCTGCGGCCCTCGACGCGGTTGTGCGTGTAGGCCAGCGGCGGCGTGCTGTCGTGGCTGAACTGTTCGTAGAAACTCTTGTATTCCGCGTCGGTGATCTCGCTCTTCGGGCGGGCCCACAGCGCAGCCGCCTTGTTGACGGTCTCCCATGCGTCCTGAGTCACGTACTCGCTCTTCTCCGCGTCCCAGACCTGCCCGCGCATCAGGATCGGCAAGGAAATGTGATCGGAGTAACGACCGATGACGGACTTGAGCTTCCACGCGCTGAGGAACTCGTCCTCGCCGTCGCGCAGATGCAGCGTCACCGAGGTACCCCGCTGCGCACGAACGAGATTCTCGACCTCGAAGTCGCCGGTGCCAGCGCTGCTCCAGCGCACCCCCTCTTCGGCCTTCAGCCCGGCGCGGCGCGACTCGACCGTGATGCGGTCGGCAACGATGTAGCCACTGTAGAAACCCACACCGAACTGGCCGATCAGCTGCGCGTCCTTCGCCTGCTCGCCCGACAGCTTGCCGACGAACTCGCGGGTGCCGCTCTTGGCGATGGTGCCCAGGTTGGCGATCGCCTCGTCGGCACTCATGCCGATGCCGTTGTCGGCGATCGTGATCGTGCGCGCCTCCTTGTCGAAACTCACGCGCACTTCCAGGGTCGAAGCATCCTCGTACAGTGCGGCGTCGTTCAAGGCCTCGAAGCGCAGCTTGTCGCAGGCGTCCGAGGCGTTGGAGATCAACTCGCGGAGGAATATCTCCTTGTTAGAGTACAAGGAGTGGGTCACGAGGTGCAGCAGCTGCTGCACCTCGGCTTGGAATGACAAGGTCTGCTTGTTCATGGCGGCCTGAAAATCGTTGACAGGGTGCACGGGCGCGAGAGCCGAATGTGCGCCGAAGATTGTGGGGCCACTTGCCGGTCTTTCAAGACCGCGAGACCCCGGACCCGCGGGCCGCAGCGCGGCCCTGCTGCCCACCGCGGCCCGCGCCAGCGAGCCGGACCGCGACAGCCCCGAGGAGAACAACAACGCCATGGAGACATCAGCTCTCGCCCTGTCCACTGCACCGCTGTGGACTCTGGAAGGTCTGCGCGGTGCCGACCCCGTGCTGGGGATCGCGCTGTTGATCATCATCGCCGTCGTCACCGGCGAGGCGGTGCGTCGCTGGACGCGCCTTCCGCGCACCTGCGGCCACATGCTGGTCGGCGTGATCGCCAGTCCGCTGGCCCTGCGCCTGCTGGAGCGCACCGATCTCGATCCGTGGAAGCCGCTGCTCGATCTGGCAGTCGGCGTGCTCGTGTTCGAGCTCGGGGCCCGCATCCGCCCGCGCTGGCTGTTCGACAACCCCACCCTGGCGCTGCAGTGCATCGCCGAATCGGTGCTCGCGGCGGCCGCCGTGACCGCGGGCCTGGTGATGCTCGGCGCACCGGCGATGTCGGCGGCGCTGGTCGGCGCCGTGGCGATGGCCACCTCCCCGGTCATCACGATGGCCGCCGTGCACGAGACCCAGCCACGTGGTCAGGTCACCGAGCGGCTGCTGATGATGACCGCGCTCAACAGCGTGCTCGCCGTACTCGCGCTGAAGATCTGGCGCGTGATCGCGACCGCTGACGCGCCGCTGAGCTCCGAGTGGCTCCCGGCACTGGCCAATGCGGTCTATGTGCTGTGCGGCTCGTTCCTGCTCGGCGCATTGCTCGGCCTGCTGCTGACGTGGATGTCACGTCCCATGCGCCGCACGATGGCCAGCGCGGTGCTGCAGATCGGCCTGCTGGTGCTCGGCGCGCTGCTGGCCACGCAATGGACGCTGTCGCCGCTGCTGGCGCTGTTGGTCGCCGGCGTCGTGGCGCGCGCACGCATGGGCCACGGCCTGACCATCGAGCCGCAGCTCGGCACCGCCGGCGCCGCGCTGACCGTGCTGCTGTTCGTGAGCCTGGGGCTGGTCAGCTCGGTCGAGAGCTTCTGGAGCCTGTGGCCCTGGGTACTGGCGATCGTCGTCGCGCGCGCGCTCGGCAAGGGACTGGCGGTGGCGGCGCTCGCGCGGCCCAGCGGCCTGAGTCTGAAGCAGTCGCTGGCCCTCACCGTGGCACTGCAGCCGATGGCGCAGTCGGCCCTGCTGCTGGGTGCGGCCACCTACGGCTGGCCGGCCGATGCGCCGATCGTCGATGCCGCCGTGCTGCAGGCGCTGGTGATCGCCGTCACGCTGATGCAGCTCAGCGGCCCGGTGTGGTCGGTGCTGGGACTGCGCCATCTCGCCCGCGAAGTCCCGGAACGGAGCTGACCATGGCCTTGCAAGATTTCACCCCCTCGGAGCCGCTGACCCTCGGCGTCGAGCTCGAGCTGCAGTTGCTCAGCACCCACGACTTCGACCTCGCACCGCAGGCGGAGGACCTGCTGCGCGAGACCGCCAAGCACAGCGGCGCGTGGGACATCAAGCCCGAGATCACGCGCAGCATGATCGAGATCGGCAGCTCCATCCAGCGCCGTCATGGCCCGCTGCGGGAGGAGCTGCGCGACATGCGCAACCAGCTGACGCGCGCGGCGCGCAAGCTCAACATCGCCATCGCCGGGGGTGGCACCCACGCGTACCAGCATTGGAGCGAACAGCAGATCTTTCCAGCCGAACGCTTTCGCTACATCAGCGAGCTGTACGGTTATCTCGCCAAGCAGTTCACCGTGTTCGGCCAGCACGTGCATGTCGGCTGCCTTGACGGCGACCAGGCGCTGTGGCTGCTGCATGCCCTGTCGCGCTACGTGCCGCACTTCATCGCGCTGTCGGCCTCATCGCCCTACGTTCAGGGACAGGACACCGGCTTCGACTCGGCACGGCTCAACTCGGTGTTCGCCTTCCCGCTGTCTGGCCGTGCGCCGTTCGTGCGCAGCTGGGAGGAGTTCGGCGGCTTCTTCGACAAGATGACGGCGACCGGCGTCGTGCAATCGATGAAGGACTTCTACTGGGACATCCGCCCCAAGCCCGAGTTCGGCACCATCGAGCTGCGCGTCTGCGATACGCCGCTGAGCGTCGACAAGGCCGCGGCACTGGCGTGCTACCTGCAATGCATCTGCCGTCAACTGCGCGAGGAGAAGCCCTTCGAGCCCAGCGAGGACGACTACCTCGTCTACACCTTCAACCGCTTCCAGGCCTGCCGCTTCGGGCTCGACGGCGAGATCGTCGACCCGAAGACCAAGCAGCGCTCGCGCCTGCGCGACGACATTCTGCGTACCTTGACGCGCCTGGACGAGCACGCGCTCGACCTGGAGGCGCTCGATGCGACGCAGTTACTGCGCGACTCGCTGTTCGAGGGCAACGATGCCCGCTGGCTGCGAACGCAGCGCGCGGCGATGCTGCCGCTGCCTGCCGTGGTGGAGGCTGCCGCCCGGCGCTGGGTGAATGATCGACGGGTGCCACCCACGCAGAGCGACAGTTGTCGCCTGCGTAGCCGTGACACCCGTCGCATTGATGCAACGCGCGGACGGTCCAGCCTGCGTCTGGAGCGCGCCGGCGCCTCGGAAACGCAGCTTCGATGACGGGCACAAAGCTTGCCCTGTCGGGTTCACCCGTTGCACGGGTCGAACGACACGCGCACATCACTCACAGGAGACTCACCGATGGTCCTGCTCGAATTCGCCATGGCACCGCTCACCAAGGGCGAGAGCGTCAGCCCCTTCGTCGCCCGCTCGCTCGACATCATCGACAAGAGCGGCGTGCCTTACCAGCTCACACCGATGGGCACGATCCTCGAAGGCGAATGGCACGAGGTGATCGCCGTCGTCAGCGCCTGCTTCGAGGCGATGAGCGCCGACTGCGACCGGGTGGGCACGAACATCAAGATCGACTACCGCGCCGGCCCGGGTGGGCGGCTGCAGTCGAAGCTCGACTCCGTTCAGCAGAAGCTGGGACGCACGCTGTCAACCTGACGGCGCGCCCGCGGGAACTGCGGCCCGTGCCGGCCGCAGATCCTGCAAAAGATCAAGCAGCGAGGTCTTCCGGCGTCTTGCCGCCAGCGATCGCATCCAGGAACCACTGCGGGCGCCGCCCGTGGCCCGACCAGCTGTGGCCGGCGTCGTCGCGGTACTTCACTTTGCTGGCGGTCCGAGCCGGCTTCTTCTTTTTCGCCCCGGTGCCGCGCGGTTTGCGGCCCGACGCGGCGAGCCCGAGATCGGCCGCGCTCAGGTCATAGAACGCTATCGCCTCGCGGATGCGCTCGATCACGTCTTTCACTTCGCGCTTCTTGAGAGCTTCCGCCTGACGCTGCAGCGTCGCGATTTCTTTTTGGATCTGGGCCAGTGATTTCGCCATTCCGATGTCCTTCGTGTTGGTATCCATGCCAGTGAGAGCATAAGCCCACGCCGGTAAAATCGCTGGCAGTCGCCCGGCATCGAGGCGCCGCAGCCGCCGGCTGCTTCCACTCTCAACGAAAGCCCCGCCCGCCATGAGCCTCAAATGCGGCATCGTGGGTTTGCCCAATGTCGGCAAATCCACTCTTTTCAATGCGCTCACCAAAGCCGGTATCGCCGCGGAGAACTATCCGTTCTGCACGATCGAGCCCAATGTCGGCGTCGTCGAATTGCCCGATCCGCGGCTGCAGGCGCTGGCCGCCATCGTCGTGCCGGAGAAGCTGGTGCCGGCCATCGTCGAGTTCGTCGACATCGCCGGCCTCGTGGCTGGCGCGAGCCAGGGCGAGGGCCTGGGCAACCAGTTTCTCGCCCATATCCGCGAGACCGATGCGATCGTGAACGTGGTGCGCTGCTTCGACGACGAAAACGTGATCCACGTCGCCGGCAAGGTCGACCCGATCGCCGACATCGAGGTGATCCAGACCGAGCTCTGTCTGGCCGATCTCTCCACGGTCGAGAAGACGCTGCAGCGCTCGATCAAGGCCGCAAAGTCCGGCAATGACAAGGAAGCCGCCAAGCTGGTCGACGTCCTGCAGAAATGCCAGACGGCGCTGAACGAGGCGCGTCCAGTGCGCAGCATCGCCTTCAGCAAGGAAGAAATGGCGATCCTCAAGCCGCTGTGCCTCATCACGGCCAAGCCGGCGATGTTCGTGGGCAACGTCGACGAAGGCGGCTTCCAGGACAACCCGTATCTCGACAAGCTGCGAGCCTATGCCGAGAGCCAGCGGGCACCCGTTGTGGCCATCTGCGCCAAGACCGAGGCCGAGCTCGCCGACATGTCGGACGAGGACCGGCTGATGTTCCTGCAAGAGATGGGACAGGAGGAACCCGGCTGAACAGGCTGATCCGTGCGGCCTTCAAGCTGCTGGGCCTGCAGACCTACTTCACCGCCGGCGTGAAGGAGGTGCGAGCCTGGACCATCCACATCGGCGACACCGCGCCGCAGGCCGCCGGGGTGATCCACACCGATTTCGAGCGCGGGTTCATCCGGGCTCAGACCATCGCCTTCAACGATTTCATCGCGTTCAAGGGCGAGCAGGGCGCCAAGGAGGCCGGCAAGATGCGCGCCGAAGGGAAGGACTACGTCGTCAAGGACGGCGACGTGCTGAACTTCCTGTTCAACGTCTGAGCGTCGGTTCGTGAAGAGACCCGGCGGCGCAAGCGCTGGCGGGGTGTGAAGGCGGCCACGGCACGGCCTGCAGCGTGTGCCGACGGAGGCTGCCACGCCCATCGCCGGTGGTAGGCTCGCAGGCGATCGCCCCCGTCCTCATGGCCGATACGCTCACTCACTCCAGTCCGACAGCCTCCGCCCCCCCTTCGTCGCCACATCGCTGGTGACCCTGGTGCTGGTCGCGCTGGCCTATGTGCTGACGGGCGCGGCCTCGCTGCAACTCGCGATCCCCCCCGGCTACGCTTCGCCGCTGTTCCCGCCGGCCGGCATCGCGCTGGCCGCGGCTTTGGTCTACGGTTGGAGGGTGCTGCCGGCGGTGATGCTCGGGAGCCTGAGCGTGCAGATGCTCGTGTACTTCAACGGCGATCAGCAGCATGTCTTCCGCGATTCGCTCACCGGGCTCGCAATCGCTTGCGGTGCGACGGTGCAGACTGCGCTCGGCGCCTGGCTGGTGCGCCGGGGCCTGAGGGAGCCACTGACGCTGGACGGGCCGGCTTCGATCCTGCGCCTGTTCGGCTTCGGTGCGTTGGCCGCCTGTACCGTCGGGGCAAGCCTGAGCGTCCTGGCGCTGTGGTTGGCCGGTCTGCTGCCGACCGCCCTGCTATTCGACACCTGGTGGACCTGGTGGGGCGGCGATGCCTTGGGCGTGATGATCGCCACACCCGTGGTGCTGACGCTGATCGGCCGACCGCGGACCGCCTGGCGGCCGCGCCGCAACACCGTGGCCTTGCCGTTGGTGGTTGCCACCTTGCTGCTGGCGCTGGCCATCTGGCAAGTCGCCCGCTGGGACGGCCAGCGCGACGCGGCGCGCTTCGAGCGCGATGCGATCAGCGTGAGCCGTACGGTCGAGCTGCGGCTCAATGCCCACCTCGACGCACTGGATGCGATGCACAGCATCTATGTCGCGTCGTCGAACGTCGACAGCCGTGAGTTCGAGCGGGCCAGCGCCGGCTGGCTGCGCAAGCTGCCGAGCGTGCAGGCGATCGGTTGGCATGAGCGCGTTGCGCGGCAGGACCTGCCGGCCTTCGAGGCAAGCCTGCGCTCTCTCGGTCAACCGGACTACCGCGTGTTCGAACGCGACAGCGCTCTCAGCGCGAACGACTCCGAACTGATGGTGATGCGCTACATCGAGCCGCGTGCTGGCAACGACACCGCGCTGGGTGTCAACGCGCTGTCGATTCGCGCTGCCCGCGAGGCCATCGCGCGCGCGCGCCTGAACGATGGCGCCACGGTCACCCCTGGCTTCAGGCTCACGCAGGAAACCGCACAGCAGACCGGCGTTGTCGTCTATCGCGCCGTGTACCGTGGGGACGAGCCATCACGCAGCCTGCAGGGAATGGTCTTCATCACTCTACGCATGGAAGACGCTCTGGCCCGGCTTGCTGTCGGTGCCCCACGCTATCTTCAGTTCTGTCTGCTGGACAGTGATGCCCCCCCGAGAGCCGGCTGCTGGCCGGCTCGTCCGACTGCGCGCGCCCTGCCGTCAATCCCCTATGGAGTCACACCGCGGAGATCCCGTTCGCCGGTCGCACCTGGGAGCTTCGGGTGCAGGCACCGAATGGCGTTCCCAATGGGCCCGCCGCCGGGCCGCTATCGGGAGAGAGCGCGACGGCTTGGCTGTTCTCACTGACCGGGCTGCTCGGCACCGGCATGATGGGTGCGCTGCTTCTGCTCGTCACAGGGCGCACTCGGCAGACCGAAACGGCTGTCGCAGAACGTACCGAGCAGTTGGAGCACGAGATCACCGAGCGCCTGGCCACCGAACAGGCGCTGCGCGAGAGCGAGCAGCGCTTCCGCAGCATCTTCAACTCGGTGCCTATCGGCGTGGTCTACACCGACCTTCAGGGCCGCATCAAGCAGCCTAACGCAGCCTACTGCACCATGACCGGCTACAGCGAAGAAGAGCTGTTGAGCCTGTCGCTCGCCAGCCTGACCCACCCCGAGGACCGTGCCGCCGATCTGGCAAGCCAGCAGGATCTGGTGGACGGGCGGCTGCCGCTGTACCGGCGGCGTAAACGCTACGTCACCAGGAACGGCCCGGTACTGTGGGTCAGCGTGACGGTCAGCCTGCTGCGCGACGAGCACGGCCAGCCGCACCGGCTGGTGGGACTGGTCGAGGACATCAGTGAGCACCTGCGCCTCGAAGAAGCGGAGCATGCGCGCGAATCCGCGGAGACCGCCAACCGCGCGAAGAACGAATTCCTTTCGCGCATGAGCCACGAACTGCGCACGCCGCTCAACGCGATGCTCGGCTTCGCGCAACTGCTCGACCTCGACCGCGGCGAGCCTCTGCACGAGCGCCACCGGATGTGGGTAACGCAGATCCAACAGGCCGGCTGGCATCTGCTGGAGATGATCAACGACGTGCTGGACCTGTCGCGCATCGAGTCCGGCACACTGAGCCTGCAGGTCGAGTCGTTGTCGCTGGAGCCGCTGATCGCCGCATCGATGGCACTGGTGGAGCCGCAGGCGCGCGGTCGCGGCCTCACGCTTGTCCGCACGATGGCCGAGCACGCCCCGCTGCAGGTTTTGGGCGACGCGACTCGCGTCAAGCAGATCCTCACCAACCTGCTGAGCAACGCCGTCAAATACAACCGCGAGGCGGGTGAGGTGCGTGTGTCGACCCGTCGCACTGAGGACCGCGATGGCACGCCGATGCTGGAACTCGACGTCTGCGACACCGGCCTGGGCATCGAGCCTCAGCTGCTGACCCAGCTGTTCCAGCCCTTCAACCGGCTGGGGCGCGAGCGTGGCGCGACCGAAGGCACCGGCATCGGCCTGGTGATCGCCAAGCTGCTGGCCGAGCGCCAGGGCGGGTCGCTGAAGGTGCGAAGCGAGCCCGGTGTCGGCTCGACCTTCACGCTGCGCCTGCCGCTGGACTCGCAAGCGCGGCCGATGACCGCAAGCCAGGAGGCCGACGAAGAGGCCAACGCAGCCTACAACCGTCGTCATGTGCTCTACATCGAGGACAACGACACCAATGTCGAGGTGATGCGCGGCATCTTCGGCCTGCGCCCGCAGGTCCGGCTGGCCGTCGCGACCACCGGGCTGGACGGCTTGGCGGCCGTGCGCACCTCGGCGCCCGACCTGATCCTGCTCGACATGCACCTGCCCGACATCGACGGCATGGTGCTGCTCCAGCACCTGAAGTCCGACGAGCAGACCGCCGAGATCCCCGTCATCGCCGTCTCCGCCGACGCGCTGCCGGCCCAGATCTCGGCCGCCCTGGGGGCCGGCGCGATCCGCTACCTCACGAAACCGGTCGCCATCGACGAGGTGCTCGGCGTCCTGGACGAGCTGCTGTCGCAGCTGACGACCCGCTTCGGCTAGCCCCCGCGATTCACCGGCCAGGCGGGAACACGACGCGCACGCGCAGGCCGCAGCCGTCTTCGCCGTCGAGCAACTCGACCCCCGCGTTGTGCGAGCGAGCGATGTCACGCACGATGGCCAACCCGAGGCCGCTCCCGGCTCCCGTCGAGCCCGGTGCACGGTAGAAGCGCTCGAACACCTTGGCGCGCTCTTCGGCCGCAATGCCGGGGCCGTTGTCTTCCACCTCGAACATCGACCTCGGTGCACCGTCCTGCTGCTTCAGGACACCGGTGCGTACCGTGATCCGGGCCGGCCGCTGGACGGTGCCGGTCGCGTACTCCAGCGCGTTGTGGATCAGGTTGGCGAGCAGCTCACCGAGCAGATGGCGGTGCCCACGCACCGGCGCTGCCTCGAGCTGGAACCCGAGATCGGCGCCGCGTTCCAGTGCGCGCGGAACCCAGTCCTGCGCGGCGTCCTGGGCCACCGCCTTCAGGTCGACCGGATCCCCGGGCTCGTTGCTGCTGGCCTCGCTGCGTGCCAGCGCCAGCAGCTGGTCCGCGGCCCGGGCCACGCGCTGCGTCGAACGGTGCACGCGCTCGAGCGTTGCATGGACGGCGGGCGGGTGGGCTTCCAGTGTGCGCGC